>DASQCE010000206.1:0-12333 GCA_035634855.1 Mycobacterium sp. | reverse complement strand
CTAGATCGGAGAGGCCGAACGAGGCGGCGTGGTAGGGCGGGGTGTCGATCGGCACCATCGGTGACTGGCCGCCCGAGAAGACGCGGTCGTATGCCTCCTCGCCCCGCCCGAAGTCCTCGTCCACACCCGCCGCGACGAACTCGTTGAACCGCTTGACCGTCGACACCAGGTTCTCGGCGTCCACACCGATTCCCGCCGCCAGTTCTGGCAGCGTGTCCGCCGTGTGCCACAGGCCGGCCTCAACGTACCGCTCGGGCTCCACCATCGACACGTTCGTGGCCTTCACCGGCGGAACACGGCCCTCTCGGTCGTCATAGATCATCCAGAACGGCAACGTCATTGCACCGCAGGCGATCTGGTCGACAACGGTTTTGCCGATCCGGTCGTAAGGACCGGATTCGTTTACGAACCGCTTCCCGTCCTGGTTGACGAAGATCCCGCCCGTGAACCACAAAGAGAACGCTGAGCGCCCATCGGGATGAGTGAACCCGGGCGACCACCACGCCTGGTCCATCAGGTCGATCGCCGCGCCTGCGGCCATTCCTGCCTCGAGCGCAAGTCCGAGGTTGCCCGGCGCGCCCATCGTGTCCGTGGCATCGCCGGGCACGCCGAAGCGCCGGCGCAGCGCGGGACTGTTCTCGAAACCGCCTGCCGCGAGAAGCGCACCGACGCGGGTGCGGATTGCGCAGCGGCGACCGTGCTGTTCGACCACCGCGCCGACGACGCCGTCGTTCGAGGTGACCAACTCAACCAGCGGGCTATTGAGATGAAGCGATACGTGCGGATAAGCGGTGATCGCCGACAACAGCCGGCCGATGAGCGCCCGCCCGCCGACGAGACACTTCGGTGTCTGTGCGCCGAGCCGTTCCCTGTCCAACGGGCCACGTATCCGCTGCGCCAGCTCGCCGAGGCGTTCGGCGGGAAGGGGTTTGGACACCGTGTGTCGCAGTCCATCGAGTCGGGCGTGCGGCAACCGGCCGTAGTAGTCAGGCCAGGGCAGCGCGTCGAACTCGAAGTGAGCATCTTGCTCGAGGTACGCGATCAGATCGCTGCCGCCGTACACGTAGGTGCGCTGCAACTCCACCGGTGCGCGATCGCCGACCGCGGCGTGGAAGTAGGCAAAGGCGGCATCGAGGGTGTCGTCGCTTCCTGCGCGCTGCAACACCGGGTTGCAGGGGAACCACATCCCCCCTCCGCCGGAGTAGGCGGTGGTGCCCCCGAACTGATCAGTGGCCTCCACGACCATGACGGACAGCCCTTCGCGGGCGGCGGTGTACGCGCCGACCAGGCCACCACCGGAGCCGGCCACGATGACGTCGGTTTCGTCGTCCCAGGTCGTCACGCCTTCACTATGGATGACGTCGATTCCGCCGTCCCGTGAATCGGAACAGAGCATTCTGTGATGAGCCATCGAATCAAGGACGGTCGGGACATGACGTTGCAGGCGGACACCGACGAAATCAGGCAGATCGAAGCCGAGGCGCCACCATCCCGATTCGCTCGCGGCTGGCATTGCCTCGGTCTGACCAGGGACCTAGGCGACGGCCCCAGAACACCGGCTTGAACGGAACACCGCACTGCACCAGCCAGTCGAAGTGCGCGACGCTGCCCGCGCAGTAGTCGGCGATGCGGTTCTCGTCCGCGCCCGGTCCCTTGGCCACGTTCAGGAAGGCCGCCATGTTGTCGACGGAATCGTCGAAGCCGCACGCCTGTTGCAGTGCGGTCCCTCCGCCGAGGTAGATGAAACCGCCCGCCATCGCCGCGGCGCCGCCCCAGCCGCCGGTGCGCTCAAGCACGAGAACGTCGGCACCCGCCGAGGCGGCCTCGACCGCGGCGGCGGCACCGGCGATGCCGTATCCGGCGATGACGACGTCGGCTTCGTAATCCCAGTTCGTGATCCGATCAGCCGGCGTTGGATGCCCATCTGCGTTCATGCTCACGGCCGCATCGCCACCGGCAGCTCGCCCGTCCACTGGTGACCCCAGTAGCTGTCGGCTGTGATTTCCTCTGCGGTGTAATATTTTTCGTCAACCCGCATGCCGTCCGTGCCGAACTCGATGTCCCAGCCGCCAGGTGCGCGTACGTAAAACGACACCATCTTGTCGTTGGTGTGCCTGCCCAATGTCGATGACAGCTGGAAGCCCTGCGCATTCACCCGGTCCAGCGCCATGCCGACGGCATCGAGGCTGTCGACTTCCACCATGACGTGGATGAGGCCGGGAGCGCCGCCGCGCATGGAGGGAACGATCGCCAGGCTGTGGTGTCGCTCATTCACGCCGAGAAACCGGATCCGCACCGGTCCGAACTCTGGTGGTGCAGGCAGTCGCCACGCGCCGCGGGAGAGAAAACCGAGTACGTCGGTGTAGAAGTCGACGGCGGCATTGGGGTCGGTTGCGGGCAGAACCACATGCCCCAATCCCTGTGCGCCGGTGATGAACCGGGCGCCAAAGGGTGCTATGACGGGGCTGTGGTCGAGGACAGCACCGTGGAACACCTCGATCGTGGTGCCCGTCGGGTCGCAGAAGGTGATCGCTTCTTCGACCCGCCGGGCGTCGGCCTCTTCCTGCGGCAGCTGTTTGACGCCGACACCCGCGGACTGCAACGTCTCCTGAACGCGAAGCAACGCCGGGCCGTCGCGGACCTCCCATCCGACGGTGACGATCTCGTCTGTTTCCCCCGGGGCCACGACGATCCGCGCGGCACGCTCGTCCATGCGGAGATAGAGGGCGGACGGGTCAGGACCGGTTCCCTTCGCGAATCCGAGCACGTCGAACGCGAAGGTGCGCCAGCGGTCGATGTCGTTGGTCTGGATCTTGACGTAACCGAGGCTCTTGATGTCGCTCACTGTCGGTGTTCCTCGATTCATTCAGATCATGGCCCGCAGCGGACCGTTGGGCTCGACACCGAGCGAGCTGAGCGCGGAGGCGTGGAAGGTGGTGCCGGGCACATGGATTGCGTGGGCCAGGCCGGCGTGTGCGTCACGCCAATACCTCTGCAACGGTTTGTCCATCCGCAGTGCGTTGCCTCCCGAACGCGAGAAGATCTGGTCGACAGCCATCACCGCGCGCCACGCCGAACGCACTTGCGTGCGCCGACCCGCAGCCCGGTCCGCGAACGGCACCTCGTCGCCGGCCTCCACGATGTCGTAGATCCGGTCGACGTTGGCGAGCAGTTCCTGGCGGGCGGCGTTGATGTCGGCGGCGGCTTCGCCGATGCCGTACATCACGTACGGGTCGTCCCTGATCGCCGTCCCGGCGGCGCCGACGCGATCCCTTTGATAGTCAAGGTGGGCGGCCAGCGCGCCCTCGGCTATCCCGATGACCGCCGACGTGATCCCGAGGGGGAACATCGTCGACCATGGCATCAGGTACAGCGTGTCCGTCATCCCGGCCTTGCGCTGGGCGGTGCCGTCCATTACCTCGGTGGCGTTCATCGTCCGATAGTCCGGCACGAACGCATCGCGAACGATGACGTCCTTGGAGCCGGTTCCCTTCAGGCCGACGACATTCCAGGAATCCTCGACAATCTGGTAGTCCTTGCGCGGCAGGATCATGTGAAGCATCTGCGGGGGCATCAGCGGCTTGCCGTCCGCGTCACCGACCATGGCGCCCAAGAAAATCCACTCACAGGCGTCAGTGCCGGAGCTGAACTGCCATCGGCCGTTGAAGAGGTAGCCGCCGTCGACCGGCGTGGCGACGCCCTGCGGGGCGTAGGGGGAGGCCACCCAGGTGTCGGTGTCGGTGCCCCAGATCTCTTCCGGTACCCGCGGATCTGCATACGCGAGTTGGTAGGGGTGTACGCCGACCACCCCACAGATCCAGCCTGACGCGGGGTCCAACGACGCGACGGCCATGACCGTTTCCGCGAACTCTCGAGGGTGTACCTCGAACCCGTTGTACTGCTTGGGCTGTAGCAGCCTGATCGCACCGACGGACTTGAGATCCTTGACCGTCTCGTCGGGCAGCCGACCGAGCCGCTCGGCTTCTTCGGCCTGCTCGCGCAATCGGTCGGCGATCGCCATCACCCTGTCGAGAACCCGTTCGGCCATGATGTGTCCCTGTCTGTCGGCGCTAGGAGATGATGGGCCGCGCCCGATGCCATCATTGCGGCCCGTCCCGATCAGTGGAGCCGGAATCGCCGCCGCTAGCCGCGTCGCAACAGGAAGCCCAGCACGGTGTCTTCAAATGCCGCCTTCGCCTCGATCATCGCCCAGTGCCCGCAGTTGGGGAACACGTGCAACTCGGCATCGGGAATGGTGCGCATCGGGATCAATGCCATGTCCAGTGGGCTGACCCGGTCATCGCGTCCCCAGGTCAGAAGCGTCGGAGCCGTGACCTTGTGCATCATCGCCCAGGGCATCGCGGCATCCGATGCACGCATCGCTGCCATCATCTGTCCGAACGCCGCCTTGCCGTACATTCGCCGGGCGCTCTCCAGCGTGTGCGGGTCGGTGGCCAGCGCCCAGCGCTCCTCGATCATCTCAGCGGTCACCAGCCCCGGGTCGTACACCATCGACTGCAGCCAGTCGATGAGCCGCTGGCGGGTCGGGTTCTCGGTGAACTCCTGCAGGAGCCTGATGCCCTCGCTCGGACCGGGCGTGAAGATGTTCGTACCGATTCCGCCGATTGTGACCAGGCGTCGAACCTTGGCGGGTTGACGGATCGCATAATTGATGCCGACACCGCCACCCATCGAATTGCCGATGATGTCAATCGAATCGAGGCCCAGCGCCTCGGCGAAGGTGCCCAGGGCCCCCTGTGCGGTCACCATAGGGTGACCGCCGAAGTCGTCACTCACGCCAAAACCCGGGAACTCCAAAACCAGGCAACGGAAATGCGCGGCGAAGGTGCCGAGGATGCCGCGGAAGTTGCGCCAGCCCGTGACACCGGGACCGGAGCCGTGCAGGAGGAGCAGCGGAGCCCCTTCGCCTGCTTCGTGATAGCGCAGGACACCCTCGTCGGTAGAAACTTCACGAAGCGTGCCGTCGTAGGTCAGTTCCTCTGCCATAGCTTGGCATCGTGGCACAGCTGTTCCACCCGTGGTTGCCAGCAGTGGGCGAGTCTTGCTGGCGTATTTGAGCTTCCACGACGAAGGGGCACCCCTTGTGGGGGTGCCCCTTGCGTTTTGGGCGATCTACTTGACGTCGACGTAGATCGTCTTGCCGGTGACTGTCGTTTCGAGGCTGTCCCCGGGGGTACCGGAATCGGTCCTGCTGTAGGTCTGTCCGGGCCGCACCGCGACCACGGCGGCCTGATCCAACGGGGTCGTACCGATTCGGTTGACGACCACGTTGTAGCCGTCGGCCCGCAGCTGGTTGATGGTCTCCTGGGCGTTGCCAGGACCGGTCGGAGCGGCGCCCGCCGGTGCGGCCAGGCCGAGGACCGCGGCGGTCAGTCCGCCGGCAAGCACAGATGTGAACGTGGCCGCCCGTGCGGCTCCAGCGGCGAATCCGAACTTCTTCATGTTTGGTGCCCTCATCTTCTTTTCGTGCTTCTTCATTTGTTTCGAGCCGTGGCATAGGTGTCCCGGTTCGGTTCGCTGCAGCTGTGGTGTGAAACCGGCAAGATCAAGGCTTTGATTCCGTTGGCAGAATTTGATCGACGCTTGGCAGTAATAAACCTGTTGACGCGTGTGCTCGCTCGAGGCGACGCCGTCGCGGCGGACTGGCATGATCACCGGATGGTGCTCAGCCCCGCCGCATCCGCCACCGTCCACCGGCTGCCGGGGACCCCGTCGACCGTCCACCGGGGCTGCTTCGACCCGCGCCTCGAGCCGGTTCTCACCGTCGCCCCGGGGGACTTGGTAACGATCGAAACCCTGACCCACCAAGCCGGCGACGCGCCCGACCTGCTGATGGACGCGGGCGTCCGCGAAGTCTTCGATCGCGTCACCGACCGAGGTCCCGGCCCGCATCTGCTCACCGGCGAGATCCCCGTCGAACGCGTCACCGTCTACGAACTCGACGCTGAAGCGAGCCTCGGCCGGGCACTGTTCGGCTTCGACTGGACCGCGACTCCGGTGGCCGACCAGCCCGGCACGGTCGTGCGCCCCGATAAGAACTCACGCCAGCCCGCGCTGACCGGCGTCGTCGTGCCCCTGCGGCCGCACTTCGGCACCATGGGCGTCGCACCCGCGGCCCCCCAACGCGTGTCGTCGGTGACACCCGGCCACCACGGCGGCAATGTCGACAACTGGCGTATCGGGGCAGGCGGCAGGATGTACTACCCGGTGCAGGTGCCCGGCGCACTGCTGTCCGTCGGCGACCCACATGTCTCCCAAGGCGACGGCGAAGTCAGCGGCACCGCGCTCGAGGCGTCGCTGAACGGTCTGCTGCGCTTGACAATTCGGCGTGACCAGCCATTCACCGAGCCGGTCCTGGAGACCGCGACCGAGTTGCTGATCCATGGTTTTGGCGAAACTCTTGACGACGCGATGAAGGCCGCGGCACTGCGCACGCACGGCATTCTTCAGAGCTACCTTGGGCTTTCGCGCGCGGACGCTTACTCGTTCATGTCCGTCGCCGCCGACTTCACCGTAACGCAGGTTGTCGACCAGCGTCAGGGCGTGCACGGCCGCATCGACAAGCGCTGCTTCCCCCGCTGGACCGGGATAGCGGCATGAGCGAGAACGCGATTCGCTCGTTCACGTTCACTCCGGCCGACGGCGTGCCACCGGCCGTCGCGCCGTTCGCCCACGCCACCGCGGCCGGGCCCACGTTGTACGTCACCGGCCAGATGCCTACTGACGTCACCGGAGCCGTTGTCGGCGATTACGTCGCGATCCAGACCGACCAGGTGCTGCGCAACCTGATGCGAGTCACCGAGTTGTGCGGCGGGGGACTGGCCGACGTCGTCTCGGTCCGCGCCTACCTTCTCGATTGGAATGACTACGGCGCGTTCAACGCCGCCTACGCAGCCTGGTTTCCCGACCAACTGCCGTCGCGCACCTGTGTCGGTGTCACCGGGCTCGCGGTGGGTGCCCTCGTTGAGATCGACTGGGTGTGCTGGCGAAGCGACGGCTGGGGGAGCACACTCGGGTCATAAGGCCCGCGAGGCCGAAGGACCGCCGCGGGTGGGTCCGTCGAGGAGGACACCATGAGCATCCTCTACACACTCGCAGTGGCAGGCGCCGCCGGGATCGGTGTGCTCTGGATGGCATTGCAGAACATCCGGGTCATCAAGCAGTTCGAACGCGGTGTCGTGTTCCGGTTCGGCCGCGTCCAGAGCCGCGTTCGCCCACCCGGGCTGACGATGCTGGTCCCGTTCGCCGACCGCCTGCAGAAGGTGAACCTGCAGATCATCACGTTGCCGGTGCCTGGCCAGGACGGGATCACCCGCGACAACGTGACCGTGCGCGTCGACGCCGTCATCTACTTCAAGGTGGAGGATCCGGTGCGCGCCGCAGTCGACGTGCAGGACTACATGTCCGCGATCGGGCAGGTGGCGCAGACCTCGCTGCGTTCGATCATCGGCAAGAGCAACCTGGACGACCTGCTGTCCAACCGTGAGCGGCTCAACCAGGGCCTCGAGCTGCTGATCGACAGCCCGGCGCTGGGCTGGGGCATCCACATCGACCGAGTCGAGATCAAGGACGTTGTGCTGCCCGACTCGATGAAGCGGTCGATCGCCCGGCAGGCGGAGGCCGAGCGTGAGCGACGCGCCCGCGTCATCACCGCCGACGGCGAACTGCAGGCATCCGAGAAGCTCGCACAGGCCGCCGCGATCATGGCGGTGGAGCCGGCGGCGCTGCAGCTGCGGCTGCTGCAAACCGTGGTCGAGGTCGCCGCCGAAAAGAATTCGACGCTCATCCTGCCGTTCCCGGTCGAGCTGCTGCGCTTCCTGGAACGGTCCACCCCGGACCGCGACGAGAGGACCGCGGCCTCCACCAACGGCGAGACGCCGGAACTGACCGCGCCAAAGGTGCCCGACGATGCCCGCGGCATCTCGCTCGACGAACCGCTGAAGCAACGACGTTCCGGGCAGAACGCCTAGCGTCGGCGAACGTTTGCGGCATGATCAGGGTCATGCCCCTTGACGCCGACTCGGTCAGTCGCTGGATCGACGGCTACCTCGGCACCTTCGCGGCGTGCGTTCGCGGCGACGGTGACATGACCTCGTTGCTCGGCCATTTCGGTGTCCCGATGATCGTCACCAGTGACGAGGGCGTCGTCACGCTGATGACCGACGGCGAGGCCGCGGCGGTGATGCAGAGCCAGGTCGACGGCTTGCGGGCGCTCGGCTTCGACCACAGCGAGGTGCTCAATTCGGAAGTGATTGTTCTCAATGCTGCGTCAGCGCTGTATCGGGCAACGTTGTCGCGCCGCAACGGCGATGGCGGTGAGATCGACTGTCCGACGATCACATATCTCATGACGGACGATGTCGCCGGGCCACGGATCGTGCTGGTGGCGGCCCACAGTCGATGACCTACCGGGGCGCCCGCTCGATCGGCGCGGCAGCGTCGAGCGCGGCGGGCGTGGTCAGATCCAGGTCGACGACCATGGATTCCAGTGCGCGCTCCAGCTTTCGTAATAGGGCCGCTGCGGGTCCGTAGCGATCTCGTCCATCAATCGGCGGCGGAACGTGTCCCACGGCAGGTCGAGTTTGTCGACCAGCGCAACGGCGATTGCCAATGCGCGCGCCTGCCAGGGTGCGTCAAAGACGCGCGCAAACCCGAGCACCACGACCAACGCCAGTGATCCGAACGTCACCACCAGCGCCTGCATTCGCATCGCGCCGGAATGTTCGTTGACATGCGAGACGATGTCGTAGCCCGGCTTGTCGATGCCGGGAAGCGTCGGAACCATAAGCAGCGCAGCGGCGAACAGCACCGCAAACGCGATACCAGCGATCATCGGGATGCGACGATCCATATCAGGTCACTGTAGACAACGCGGTTATCCACATGCGGGATTTCATCCACAGGGCGCGTTGCCGGACCGCCGCGCGCGGCCGGGTGGTGTGACCGCAGGCCTACTTTGACCGCATGCGAACCGAATTGCCTACCGAGCGACTGCAGCGCCGCCTCGGTGCCGACAGCGAGTCCGATGCCGACAGCGACGGCGAGAAGGACACCTCGCTGTCCCGGTGGCTGCCCGACACGGCCAAGTCCGATGGCATGGCCGGCTGGGTCGCCTCTGTTCGGGCCGACCCTGGCCGGGCCGGTGTCATCGCGCTGGCGGTCGTCGGTGTCATCGCCGTTCTGGTGACGGTGTTCACCCTGGTGCGTGACAATGCGCCGGCGGTGGCATCGGCGAAACTGCCGCCGGTGGAGATGGTTTCGTCGGCCAGCCCGACGCCTGCGCCCGCACCACCCGACGGTGACGGACACGTGATCGTCAGCGTAGTGGGCCTCGTGCACAAGCCCGGGCTTGTCACGTTGGCGCCGGGTGCGCGGATCGCTGATGCTCTCACCGCGGCCGGGGGCGCTTTGGATGGTGCGGATCTGATCGGGCTGAACATGGCCCGGCGCGTCACCGACGGTGAACAGATCATCGTCGGGATCGTCGCGGCGCCCGGCCAGCCGGCGGCAATGGGCAGTTCGATCAGTTCGGGGCCCGGCACCGCCGAGCCGACGGATGCACCGTCCACCGCCGGAAAGGCGCCGTCGCCGCCCGGTTTGGTGGATCTCAACGCCGCCACGGTGCAGGACCTGGACACGTTGCCGGGGATCGGTCCGGTGACCGCGGCGGCGATCATCGCCTGGCGGGACGCCAACGGGCGATTCACCAGCGTCGACCAACTCGGAGACGTGGACGGCATCGGGCCTGCGCGGCTGGAGAAGCTGCGTGACCTCGTGCGTGTGTGAGGCCGGTGGAGGCTGGCACCGCCCGGTTGGATCTGCGGCTGGTCCCTGCGGCGCTCACCAGTTGGGTGGCGACGGCGGCCGGAATCATCTGGCCGGTGGGCGGTTCGGTGCTCGCCGTTGCCGTGGCGGTCGCCGCGACGGCAGTTGTCGGGCGGTGGGGTAGTGGCCGCCGCGAGTCCGGTGCCGATGTCGCGGCGGTCGCTACCGGGGTCGTCGCTGTCGCGGTTGTCGGTGCGGGTTTCGCCGTCGCGATCGGGCTGCGCGTCGGCGAACTGCGCCATCATCCGATCGTCGAGCGCTACGGCACGGTCGCCACCGTAGTCGTCACGCCGATCGAGACCCCCCGCTCACTGGGCGGCGGCCGGATGATGTTCCGCGGGTCGCTGCAGCGGGTCGGCGGGAGCGAAATGTTGGGCCGGGTAGTCGTTTTCACACGCGCCGTCGAATTCGCCGAGTTGACTGCGGGCCGGCCGGCGAGTTTCCCTGCCCGGATCGGTCGGCCAACTCGGCGAGACCTGACCGTCGCGGTGCTGTCGGCGACGGGTGCGCCGAAACTGGGCGAGGCCGCGCCGATCGACAGGGTCGCGCATGACATCCGCGCCGGCTTCGCCGATGGCGCACGCGTCGCGCTGCCCGCGGATCAAGCGGCGATGCTGCCTGCGCTGGTGTTGGGCGACATGTCGACGGTGACTGCGCAGACCACTGAGGAGTTCCGTTCGGCCGGGCTGACCCACTTGACCGCGGTGTCAGGGGCCAACGTGACCATCGTTTGCGGGGCGGTGTTGATGACCGCCGCACTGTTCGGGCCAAGGCTGGCAGTCGTGTTCGCCGGGCTCGCGCTGGTGGCGTTCGTCATTGTCGTTCAGCCCTCGGCCAGCGTGCTGCGAGCGGCCGTCATGGGCGCCATCACGTTGCTGGCCGTGGTCTCGCATCGGCGAAGGCAGGCCATTCCGGTGTTGTCTGCCAGCGTGATCATGTTGATGGTCGCCGCACCCGAATTGGCTGTCGACGTCGGTTTCGCTCTGTCGGTCTCGGCGACCGCCGCCCTTGTCGTGATCGCGCCGGTGTGGTCGCGGCGCCTGGTCGGGCGCGGCTGGCCCAAACCGCTGGCCGATGCGGCGAGCGTCGCGGTCGCCGCGCAGCTCGTCACCGCCCCGCTGGTCGCCGGGATATCGGGCACCTTCAGCGTGGTGTCTGTTGTCGCCAACCTCGCCGTGGCCACCGTGATCCCGCCGATCACAGTTGTCGGCACGGCGGCGGCCGCGCTGTGTCCGCTGTGGCCGCCGGGCGCGCAACTGCTGATCCGATTCACCGGGCCGGAGTTGTGGTGGCTGCTGCGGGTGGCGCGGTGGGCCGCGGGGGTTCCGGGTGCATCCGTCGGCGTTCCGTCGGGTCTGCTCGGCGTGGTGTGTGTCGCCGTCGGCGGTATCGCCGCGGTACTGGCTTGGCGGTGGCGATGGGTCCGCATCGCTGCGGGTGCAGTGGCGGTGTGCCTGCTCGCGTGGACGGTGTCAGGACTGTCGGACGGCCATGACACGATCGTCGGGTGAGCGATGAGGTCGCAGGTCTGCACCTGGTGTTGGGTGACGAGGAGCTGCTAGTTGAGCGCGCGGTTGCCGACGTTCTTCGTCAGGCGCGCAAGCAGGCAGGTACCGAAGATGTGCCGGTGAATCGGTTGCGTGCCGGCGAGATCAGCACGTCAGAACTGGCCGAGTTGCTGAGCCCGTCGCTATTCGCCGACGAGCGCGTGGTGGTGCTGGAGGCCGCGGGCGAAGCGGGCAAGGATGCGGTCAATCTGATTGCGGCCGCCGCCGCCGACCTGCCGCCGGGCACCATGTTGATCGTGGTGCACTCCGGCGGTGGGCGTGCCAAGGCGTTGGCAGATCAATTGAAAAAGCTTGGTGCGCAAGTGCATCCGTGCGCTCGCATCACCAAGGCCAGCGAACGGGCTGACTTCGTCCGCAAAGAATTCCGCGCGTTGAAGGTCAAGGTCGGCGACGACACCGTCACCGCTATGCTCGACGCGGTCGGCTCCGACATTCGCGAACTCGCCGCTGTCTGTTCGCAGCTGGTTGCCGACACCGACGGCACTGTCGACGCCGCCGCCGTCCGCCGCTACCACTCCGGCAGGGCGGAGGTGAAGGGCTTCGACATCGCCGACAAGGCCGTCGTTGGCGACGTTGCCGGCGCGGCCGAGGCGCTGCGCTGGGCAATGATGAGCGGCGAACCGCAGGTCGTGCTGGCCGACGCGCTGGCAGAGGCCGTGCACACCATCGCGAGGGTCGGGCCGCTGTCGGGGGATCCGTACCGGCTGGCTGCCGAGCTGGGAATGCCGCCGTGGCGGGTGCAGAAGGCGCAAAAACAGGCGCGACGGTGGTCGCGCGGTTCGATCGCCGAGGCCATGCGGTTGGTGGCGACGTTGAACGCCGACGTCAAGGGTGCCGCGGCCGACGCGGACTCCGCGCTGGAGGCGGCAGTCAGAAAAGTAGCCGAACTGGCCGCAGACTGATCAGATCTTGTTGAAAG
>DASQCE010000205.1:0-4284 GCA_035634855.1 Mycobacterium sp. | reverse complement strand
CTGGAGGCGGGCGATCGGGTGGCGATCTACATGCCGATGGTGCCCGAGGCGATCGTGGCGATGCTGGCGTGCGCGCGCCTGGGTGTGCTGCATTCCGTGGTGTTCGCCGGCTTCTCGTCAACGGCGCTGGCGGCTCGCATCGAGGATGCCGAGGCCAAGCTGGTCATCACCACCGACGGGCAGTACCGGCGCGGGCAGGCGGTGTCGTTGAAGGAGGCGGTCGACGAGGCGGTGGCGGCGGTCGGGCCCGCCGAAAAAAACCCGGTCGAGCACGTTCTTGTGGTGCGGCGCACCGGAATTGACACGCCGTGGACCGACGGGCGCGACCTGTGGTGGCACGATACCGTCGAGGCGGCATCGGCCTCACACACGCCGGAGGCGTTTGACTCCGAGCATCCGCTGTTTCTGCTGTACACGTCGGGTACCACCGGTAAGCCGAAGGGCATCGTGCACACGTCCGGCGGATACCTGACGCAGGCGTCGTATACGCACTACAACGTGTTCGACATCAAGCCCGAGACCGATGTGTATTGGTGCACAGCCGATATCGGCTGGGTCACTGGCCACACCTATATCGTGTACGGGCCGCTGTCGAACGGCGCCACTCAGGTGGTGTACGAGGGCACGCCGAATTCGCCGAATGAGCATCGGCATTTCGAGGTCATCGAAAAGTACAGTGTCACCGTCTATTACACCGCGCCGACGTTGATCCGGATGTTCATGAAGTGGGGCCGCGAGATCCCCGACTCCCATGACCTGTCCAGCTTGCGGCAGCTGGGCAGCGTGGGCGAGCCGATCAACCCGGAAGCGTGGCGTTGGTATCGGGATGCGTTCGGCGGCAACCGAACTCCGGTTGTCGACACATGGTGGCAGACCGAAACCGGCGCGATCATGATATCGCCGCTGCCCGGTGTCACTGAGGCCAAGCCCGGGTCGGCGATGCAGCCGCTGCCGGGCATCTCGGCGACGATCGTCGACGAAGAGGGCAACGAACTGGTGCCGGGCGCCGACGAGGCCGAGCACGTGACCGGCTATCTGGTGCTGGATCAGCCGTGGCCGTCGATGCTGCGCGGCATCTGGGGCGACCCGGAACGGTACAAGGAGACGTACTGGTCGCGCTACGCCGACAAGGGCTGGTATTTCGCCGGCGACGGGGCACGCGTTGACTCCGACGGATCGGTCTGGCTGCTGGGCCGCATCGACGACGTGATGAACGTATCGGGCCACCGGATCTCCACGACGGAAGTCGAATCGGCGTTGGTCGGACACTCCGGCGTCGCGGAGGCCGCAGTCGTTGGCGCAAGTGACGAGACCACCGGTCAGGGCATCTGCGCGTTCGTCATTCTCGAGGCGCACGCCAAGGACAACGACAGCATGGTCGACGAGCTACGCGAGCAGGTCGCCAAGGAGATCGGAAAGATCGCCCGGCCCCGCGAGATTCACGTCGTGCCGGAGCTGCCGAAGACGCGCAGCGGCAAGATCATGCGCCGCCTGCTCCGTGATGTCGCCGAGGGCCGTGAACTCGGCGACACGTCAACATTGGTGGACCCCAGCGTGTTTGAGGCGATCAGGGCCAGTAAATAGTTACGCGGCCTGTGAGCCGACCGGGACGAAGCCCGAGCCCGGTCGGTTCTTGGCGGTGATGTCGGCCAACTGCGTGTTGAACGACATTGTCACCGCCGGAGTGTGCAGCGGGATGTACTTGACCACGCACGTCGGCAGTTCCTCGGAGAAGGCACCGTGAATCATGCCGACCAGCCGGTTGTTGACGGTGACGGGTGCGCCGGAGTCGCCCGGCTGCCCACACACCTGGTTGACGATCGTGCCAGGCTGCTCGCCCGGCCCCCACGTCACGCCGCACGAATAGCCCGTCGTCCGGCCCAGCTTGCAGGCGATGTCGCCGAACACCGGATCGGGGCCGAGGCCGACGATCTGGAATCCCTTGACGTTGTTGACAGGCTGCACCTTCTGCGGGTCGAATTGGATCACCGCGTAGTCGAGGGAGTCATTGCCTGCAACCATCGTGCCGAGCACCCCGGCGGCCTCGGCACCTTCGGCGGCAACCCGTTCGCCCGGCCCACCGCAATGCGCCGACGTGAAGCCGATGAGATTGCCGCGGTTGTCATTGCCGATCGCGGTGAGCGTGCAAAAGGTGTCGCCCTCGACCACGATGCCCGAGCCTCCGCCCAGTGGGACCAGCCCATCGGCGTGTGCGGAAGGCAGCAACAGCGCGCAGAGCGCCACCATCATCGCGGAAATCGTCAGGCAGCGGACGCTGGTCCTCAAGAATCCAACCCCCATCGACGTGCCGCCCGACCATCCAATCGGCACAGTCTATCGTCGGGCCGGATCGTTTCCGTGGACGCCACGTGGCAACATGAACGCGACTGACACCGGATGCGGGGAGGAAGTGTTCCGTGAGTGATCGCAGGGATGGCGTACCGACGACCGTGACCTCGATACCGCTGGTCGACCCGCATGCCCCCAAGGACGATCCGTCCATCGGTGACCTCGTCAAGGATGCGACGACCCAGGTGTCGACGCTGGTGCGGGCCGAGGTCGAGCTGGCCAAGGCCGAGATCACCCGCGACGTCAAGAAGGGCCTCACCGGCAGCGTGTTCTTCATTCTGGCGCTGGTGGTGCTGTTCTACTCCACGTTCTTTTTCTTCTTTTTCCTCGCCGAACTGCTCGACACCTGGCTGTGGCGGTGGGTGGCCTTCCTGATCGTGTTCGGGATCATGGTGCTCACCACCGCGGTGCTGGCGCTGTTCGGCTATCTCAAGGTGCGTCGCATCCGCGGGCCCCAGAAGACCATCGAGTCGGTGAAGGAAACTCGCGAGGCGCTCACGCCAGGGCACGACAAGGACAAGGCGCTCACGTCGTCGCCGAACGGCGAAGGGCCAGGCGCACAAACCGACCCGTCGGGCTGGTAATGGCCCCTCCCGACCCGTCGGTGGTGCGCATCGACGGTCCATGGCGTCATCTCGAGGTGCACGCCAACGGGATTCGCTTCCACGTCGTGGAGGCGGATTGGAAGGACGACGGCGCTTGGCCCAATGTCGCCGCCAAGGCGCCTCCAGTCACCGATCGCCCGCTGGTGATCCTGCTGCACGGCTTCGGATCGTTCTGGTGGTCCTGGCGCCACCAGTTGCGCGGCTTGACCGGAGCCAGGGTGGTCGCCGTCGACCTGCGTGGCTACGGGGGCAGCGACAAACCGCCTCGCGGCTATGACGGCTGGACGCTCGCCGGCGACACCGCGGGGCTGGTGCGCGCGCTCGGCCACAAGGCTGCGACGCTGGTGGGACACGCCGACGGTGGTCTGGTGTGTTGGGCGACCTCTGTGCTGCACCCGCGCATGGTGCGGGCGATCGCCGTCGTCAGCTCGCCGCATCCGGTGGCACTGCGAGCCTCTGCGGTGACTCGACGCGACCAGGGCCTGGCGTTGCTGCCGTGGATGCTGCGCTATCAGGTGCCGATGTGGCCTGAGCGGTCGCTGACCCGCAACGACGCCGACGAGCTGGAACGGCTGGTACGAAGCCGCGCCAGTGGTAAATGGCTTGCCTCAGAAGACTTTTCCGAGACGATTGGGCACATGCGACGAGCCATCCAGATTCCGTCGGCCGCGCATTCCGCACTGGAGTATCAGCGCTGGGCGGTGCGCAGCCAGCTGCGCGGCGAGGGCAGGCGGTTCATGCGCTCGATGAAGCGGCCGCTGGCGGTGCCGGTGCTGCACCTACGCGGCGACGCCGACCCGTACGTGCTGGCCGATCCGGTGTACCGCACACAGCACTACGCCCCGCACGGCCGCTATGTATCCATCGCCGGTGCAGGACATTTCGGCCACGAGGAGGCCCCTGAGGCGGTCAACGAGCACCTGTCGCGGTTCCTGACGCAGGTGTACGGCTAGCTATAGCTAGCTAAGCTAGCTAGCCGACGCAGGCGCCCGTCGCGACGCGCTCCGTGTCGCCGATCTTCGCGAGCTGGCGCGAGACTTCCTTCGCGGTCAGCACGAAGCCGGTGTCGGCATCGTCGACGGCGGCGCCGAACACCACGCCAAGCACCTTGCCCGTCCGGTCGATCATCGGGCCACCCGAATTACCTTGCCGCACAGTGCCTCTGATCGTGTACACCTCGCGAGTCACGGTGGCGGTGCGGTAGATGTCGGGGCCGTTGAGCTCGATGATCTCGCGCACGCGCGCCGGGGTCGCGACGAAGTCGCCGCCGCCGGGGTAGCCCATCACGACGGCGTCGGTTCCGGTCGGCGCGGAACCCTCGGCGAAGGAC
>DASQCE010000204.1:0-30876 GCA_035634855.1 Mycobacterium sp. | reverse complement strand
TTCGGCGCCGGTGCGCGCCATCGGCGAAACCAGCAGGTTGAGTTCCTCGTAGGTGTAGCCGAACATCTGCTGCCGCAACACGACCCGGTGATGAGGCATGCGGACGTAGTCGCCAGGGGGGAGATCGTCGACGTGGAACAGACCGGCGTCGAGCCACTCCTGATACGGGTGCTCGGCGGCGAGCTCGGCCTTGATCTCCTCGTCGTCGACGATGCGGCCCTGCGCGGTGTCGACCAGGAACATGCGACCGGGTTGCAGCCGCATCTTCTTGACCACGGTGGAAGGGTCGAGGTTGAGCACGCCGGCCTCGGAGGCCATCACGACCAGACCGTCACTGGTGACCCAGATGCGTGACGGACGAAGACCGTTGCGGTCCAGCACCGCGCCGATCACGGTGCCGTCGGTGAACGTCATCGACGCCGGGCCGTCCCACGGCTCCATCAGCGATGCGTGGTACTGGTAGAACGCCCGCCGCGCTGGATCCATCGACGGGTGCCGCTCCCACGCCTCGGGAATCATCATCAGCACGGCGTGCGGCAGGCTGCGCCCGCCGAGGTGCAGCAGTTCGAGCACCTCGTCGAAACGCGCGGTGTCCGACGCGCCCGGTGTGCAGACCGGAACGATCTTGTCGAACGCCTCACCCGAGCCGAACACATCGGTGTTCACCAGCGCCTCGCGCGCCCGCATCCAGTTCTCGTTACCCGTGACGGTGTTGATCTCGCCGTTGTGGGCGATGCGCCGGAACGGGTGCGCCAGCGGCCACGACGGGAACGTGTTCGTGGAGAACCGCGAGTGCACGATGCCAAGCGCGCTGGTGAGCCGATCGTCCTGCAGGTCGAGGTAGAACGCCTTGAGCTGCGGCGTGGTCAGCATGCCCTTGTAGACGAACGTCTGACCGGAAAGGCTTGGGAAGTAAACGGTTTCGCGACCGGGGCCGTCCTGGCCTGGACCCTTGGTGCCGAGCTCGTGCTCGGCACGCTTACGCACGACGTACGCGCGGCGCTCGAGATTCATGCCCGACGCGCCCGCGATGAACAGTTGCCGGAACGTCGGCATCGCGTCGCGGGCCAGTGCGCCAAGGGACGACTCGTCGGTCGGGACCTCGCGCCAGCCCAGCACCTCGAGGCCCTCGGCCTCGACGATCTTCTCCACCGCCTCGCACGCCGTGGCGGCGTCCTTGGAGGACTGTGGAAGGAAGGCGATGCCGGTCGCGTAGCTGCCATATTCCGGCAGGTCGAATTCGACGACGGCGCGCAGGAACTCGTCGGGTACCTGCAGCAGGATGCCTGCACCGTCACCGGTGTGCGGTTCGGCGCCCTGGGCACCGCGGTGCTCCAGGTTCACCAGGGCCGTAATGGCCTTGTCGACGATGTCGCGGCTGCGATGGCCGTGCATGTCAGCCACCATCGCCACGCCGCACGCATCGTGCTCGAACGCGGGGTTGTACAGCCCTTGAATGCGGGGCGTCATTCCCACCTGACCCTTCGCGAAGCTTTCATGGCAGCCGTGAGCGGCGGCATTAGCCGGTTAGGCGGTGGCGGTGCCTTCGTGCAGCACTGAACGACGGCCCATTCCCACTCGCCACAAGTGGAGAAAACGATATGACAAACAGGGCCTGACATGCCAACTTATTCAAACCTAACTATACTCGCCGCGCGGATTGGCGGCGCCGGCGACCACGCCGTCGATAACGAACGAATAACGTTGCCGCTGTTGGCCTTTCGGCGAGGTACCGGGGCGCGGTGCGGGCTGAGGGGTAGATCACACTCCTGGTCCATTCATTCACACTGTTTGCTGTGATGTACATCCAAGCCTGTGCCCAGCGACGAGGTCGTGCACACTATTTGCGCAAAGCCTTGTCAGATTCTTAGAGAATGGCCTGGACACTGGCCTCGGGGCGCAAATCGAGGCGCCGCAGCACCTGGGCGTTCAGTGCCACCACCACGGTCGAGATCGACATCAAGATCGCACCCACGGACATCGGCATCACGAAGCCCATCGGCGCAAGCACACCGGCCGCAAGAGGCACCGAGATGAGGTTGTATCCGGCTGCCCACCACAGGTTTTGCTTCATCTTGCGATACGACGCCTTCGACAGCTGAATCACCGATAACACTGAGCGCGGGTCCGAGCTGGCCAGGATCACACCCGCCGAGGCAATCGCCACATCGGTGCCTGCGCCGATCGCGATGCCGACCCCTCCCTCCGCGGCCGCCGCCGCAATTGCGGGCGCGTCGTTGACGCCGTCGCCGACCATCGCGACTTTGAGGCCTTCGTCCTGCAGCTGCGCCACCTTGGCGGCCTTGTCCTCGGGCCGCACGCCGGCGAACACCCGGTCGATGCCGAGCTGCGCGGCGACCGATTCCGCCACGGTCTGTGCGTCCCCGGTGATCATCACCACCTGGATGCCGAGCTTGTGCAGGGCGTCGACGGCCTGACGGGATTCCTCGCGCACCTCGTCGGCCAGGGCCAGGGCGCCTGCGACCGCGGGCCCGGCTCCGTCCTGTTCCAAAAGCACATGCAGGACGATCGCACCCTCGTCGCGCCAGGCTCCCGCCTCGGGCAGCTCTGTGTGGCCGGCCTCCTCGAGCAGGCGCGGGCCACCGACCCACACCGTCTTGCCGTCGACCCGCGCCGTCACCCCGACGGCCGGCGACGAGGCGAAATCCGACGACACAGGCACCGCCAACCCCCGGCGGCGCGCAGCGTCCACGATGGCTTTCGCCAGTGGGTGCTCGGAGTCCGACTCGGCGGCTGCCGCTAGCGTCAGCACCTCACCTTCTGTGCGGCTACCCGCGGCGGTCACGGCCGTCACCGTCGGCTCGCCCTTGGTCAGGGTGCCGGTCTTGTCGAACAGCACCGCGCCGACCGTCCGCATGCTCTCCAGCGCCAGCCGGTCCTTTACAAGCACGCCGCCGCGGGCGGCGCGTTCGGTCGCGATAGAGACCACCAGCGGGATCGCCAGGCCGAGAGCGTGCGGGCAGGCGATCACCAGCACCGTGATGGTCCGGATCACGGCCTCGTCGGGCTGTCCGATGAAGCCCCACACGATCGCGGTCACAATGCCCGCCCCTAGCGCGAACCAGAACAACCAGCCCGCCGCCCTGTCCGCAAGCCGCTGCGCCCGTGACGAGGAGTTCTGCGCCTCGGTTACCAGACGTTGGATGCCTGCGAGCGCGGTGTCGTCGCCGATCGCGGTCACCTTGACACGCAGCCCGGAGTCGGTTGCGACGGTGCCAGCGACCACAGCGTCGCCCAGGCTGCGGCGTACGGGCCGGGATTCGCCGGTCACCATCGACTCGTCCATCTCGGCAGCACCGTCGACGATGACTCCGTCGGCCGGCACGCTGCCGCCGGGCCGCACGATTACGACGTCATCGACCCGCAGCTCGGACGGTGCGACCGTTTCGACGGTGTCAGCGGTCACCCGCTCGGCCTCGTCGGGTAGCAGCGCCGCCAGCGAGTCCAGCGCCGATGTGGTCTGCGCCAGCGACCGCATCTCGACCCAGTGGCCCAGCAGCATGATCACGATCAGCAGCGCCAGCTCCCACCAGAAGTCGAGGTTGTGCGGCAGCGCGCCAAGGCTGGCGCCCCAGGACGCGATGAACGCGACCGTGATGGCCAGACCGATCAGCAGCATCATTCCCGGTGCGCGGGAACGGATTTCACTGATCGCGCCGGTCAGGAACGGCCGGCCGCCCCAGAAGTACATCACGGTGCCCAGGACCGGCGACACCCACTGCGATCCGGGGAAGTCCGGCACGGCGTAGCCGAGGATCATCGCGAACATGCCGGACAGCGCGACCGTTGGGACGGCCAGCACAAGCATGGTCCAGAACAGCCTGCGGAACTGCGCGACGTGATCGCCGTGCCCGCCGTGACCCGCATGACCGTGCTCAGCGGCGTGCTCCCCGTGGTCGACGTGCGCATGGTATTGCGAGTTGACCTCGGTCATGCTCGACGCTTTATACCCCCTAGGGGTATATGGCCAGCTCCGTTCGGCATCGCGAGGTTCGAGGAAGGCCCGCAACGCCGCATCGCGCCGATACCCGTGGGCGGGACGACCATCCGCTGACCGGAGCACCGAACGTCGCCCCGCTGGCGATGTGCAGCCGCTCAGGTCGCTGCCCGGTAACGCGAACAGCGATCTGCGAGACTGGGGACCCCGGCTATCTGGCGGTGAAGGAGAACGGTTGCTCGTGCATCTTCGCGGCAGGGATGACCGACGTCCACACGGATTGACTCGCACAGCACGATGACCGCACCGACAGCAGGTCCCGATCTGCCCGACGATTCCATGCGCGGTTCGGTACACATCTGCGTTACGGCGATCGTCGCGGGCGTGCTCATCGGCTTCGTCGGCGGCGCGTTCCGCTGGTGTCTGCAGACAGCCGATGACCTGCGCATCGACTTCGTCGACTGGGCACACAAGCTACCGGGGCCAGGCTGGCTGGTCCCCATGGCCGCGGCCGCGGCCGGCGCAACCCTTGCCGCCCTAATCGTGCGGTGGGAGCCGCTGGCGGCCGGAAGCGGCATCCAGCATGTCGAGGCGGTTTTTCGGGGCGACGCCCGGCCACCGCTCATCCGCTTGCTTCCGGCAAAGTTCGTCGGTGGTGTGTTGAGCATCGGATCGGGGCTTGTGTTGGGCCGGGAAGGGCCGACGGTGCACATGGGCGCGGCGATCGGAGCCGAAGCGGCGCGGCGCGCCCGGCTGCCCGATTCCGAGGTCAGGATGATGCAGACGGCGTTGGGCGGGGCCGGCCTGGCGGTCGCGTTCAACGCACCGATCGGAGGCACTCTTTTCACGCTCGAAGAGGTCACGAAGTCGTTCCGGGTGAAAACCGTGCTGGCGACGCTTTTTTCGGCTGTCGCAGCTGTGGGTTGCTCTCGGCTGGTCCTGGGAAACCACACCGACTTTCAGGTCGAACCCGTCGGCGCTCCGGCTCTCGCATGGTTGCCCCTTTTCGTCGTCTTCGGGCTGCTGACCGGATGTCTGGGTGCCGTCTACAACGCATTGGTGTTGTGGTTCCTTGACCACGTCGCAGCGATTCGCCGAATCCCGACCCTCGCGAAGGCAGCCGTCATCGGTGCCATCATCGGGCTCGCGATGTTCGTGTCTCCGCTCGCGGTGGGTGGCGGCGACCTCCTGACGCAACGGATCCTCAGCGGACATCACATCATTCTTTCCGTCGTCATCGGATACCTTGCGGTGCGGTTCATCGCCGGCCCCCTGTCGTACTCGGCTGCGGTGCCGGGCGGGATATTCGCGCCGCTGCTGGCCGTGGGTGCGCTGTGGGGACTGCTGTTCGTCGGAGGCTTCAACGCCGTGTGGCCAGGAGACACAACGCAGTTGGCGGTTCCGATGGCGCTCGTCGGAATGGCGGCGTTCTTCGGGGCTACTGTGCGTGCGCCCGTGACGGGGTTGGTCCTCGTCGCGGAGATGACGGCCACGACCGAGGTGCTCGTGCCGATGATGGCCGCGACCGCTGCGGCAGTGCTTGCCGCGTACGTCGCGGGATCGCCGCCGATCTATGACAGTCTGCGCAAGCGGATGCCCGACGAAGCGTCCATCGAGGGACGCGGTGGCGGTTAGCGATCTATAAGGCGCAGCGGCTCAACCGCGGAACCGTGGAGTCCGAACGCCAATAGGTCACGCTGCCGTCGCGATAATCTCCATCGCAGCACGATTCGGACACGACGGACCCGCACAAGGCCCCCAGCGTGAAACTCTCTCCGCACGGCGTCACATCCGACGGAGGAGTCACGCATGCGCGAGCCGACAATGCTGCACCGATTGGCAGCGGAATTCATCGGGACATTCTGGTTGGTGTTCGGCGGCTGCGGCAGCGCCGTGTTCGCCGCGAAGTTCACCTCCGACGGCACCTCGCTCGGAATCGGTTTCCTCGGTGTGGCGCTCGCGTTCGGACTGACGGTGCTCACCGGCGTGTACGCGTTCGGCACGATCTCCGGCGGCCACTTCAATCCCGCGGTCACGCTGGGCGCGGCGCTGGCCCGTCGGGTGGAGTGGAAGGCGTTACCCGCCTACTGGGTCACGCAGGTGATCGCGGGCCTGGTGGCAGGCATGATGCTCTACGTCGTTGCCAAGGGCCAAGAGGGCTGGACCGCGACAGGCCATATGGCCGCCAACGGTTTTGGCAACCACTCCCCCGGCGGCTACTCGCTGTGGGCGGTGATCGTCGCCGAGGTGATCCTCACCGGAGTGTTCTTGTTGGTAATCCTCGGCTCGACCGACGACCGCGCACCAAAAGGCTTCGCGGGCTTGTCGATTGGCCTGACCTTGACGCTGATCCACCTGATCTCGATCCCGATTTCGAACACGTCGGTCAACCCGGCGCGGTCCACCGGCGTCGCGTTCTTCAACGCCGACGGCGCACCGGCGCAGCTGTGGGTGTTCTGGCTGGCACCGTTGGTGGGCGCCGCAATAGCGGGCATCGCCTACCCATACCTGTTCGGCCGCAACGAGGAACTGGCCGACCGGCCGGTGCGCGACGACGCCCTGGAGGAAGCCGGTACTACTTGACCGGAGCCTTCTTCGAGGCCCTGCTGGCGGCGGCCCGCTCGGTCCTGGCGCCCGCGCTGGCCAACTGGCCGCCGGAGTTCTCCAGGTGGGCACGGACGAACCACTGGAACTTCTCCAGCTCACCGGCGTGATCGATGAGCATGTCCTGCGACACCAGGTCAAGATCCTCCAGCGTGTCGATGCACTTGCGGGTGTCCTCGATCACGCCGGTGTAGACGAGGTCGAGCGCCGCCAGGTGCGCCTGCACGGTGTCACGGTCCACGGAGTAGTCGTCCCATGTGCGGTCCTTGAGAATCGCGCCGGGGGTGCCCTGTGGTGACTTGCCCAGCGCCGCAATGCGCTCGGCGACCTCGTCCGCATAGCCGCGCACCAGTTCGACCTGAGGATCGATCATTTCGT
The DNA here is from genome assembly GCA_035634855.1 of Mycobacterium sp. GTDB lineage: Bacteria > Actinomycetota > Actinomycetes > Mycobacteriales > Mycobacteriaceae > Mycobacterium. The sequence continues at coordinate 23,936 of DASQCE010000204.1, read as the reverse complement.
GGACACCGATGAAGTTCGGGCCGACGACGTTCCAGTGCACGTGTTTCAGCGTCAGGTGCAGATCGTTGTACGTGCTGAGCTGCTTCTGCAGCAGATCGGCAACCTTATTGCCGTCCTTCTCCGAGATGCCGGGGATGGTGAATTCAGTCATCCGCCACGTGTACCCAGCCGACATAGCCGGTAACCACGGCTAGATCGCGCGCAGGTTCGGTATCGCCTGACGCGCAGCCCTCCGCGGGGGATGCAGCGTCCCGGTCACCTCCAGTAGGCGGACCGCACGGTGCCGATGCGGCCGCAATGGCTCGAGCAACTCCACCATCGCCGGGTCGTCGATGGGCCGGCCCAGAAGCCGCCACCCGACCATTGAGGCGAGGTGGTAGTCACCGACTGACAGCGCGTCGGCGTCGCCGAACGCACGCTGCGCAGTCTCTGCGGCGGTCCACTCACCCACTCCCGGCAGCGACACCATCGCCGTCCGAGCCTGCTCCGGCTCACGGGTAACCAGCCGCTCGAGCGAGTCGGCACGTTGGGCACAACCGACGAGCGTTCGGGCCCGGCCAGGGTCGACATTGGCGCGGTGAAACTCCCACGACGGAATGCGCCGCCACACCTCACCCGATGGCGGCACCCGCATATGGGCCGGCGCGGGACCCGGCGCCGGCGACCCGAACTTGGTCACCAACGCTCGCCATGCGCGACGCGCGTCCATGCCGTAAACCCGCTGCTCGAGTACGGCCGGGATCAGCGCCTCTAGTACCCGGCCGGTTCGGCCAAGCCGCAGATGCGGCACCCGCCGATGCGCCGCCGCGATCGTCGGCTCTGTCGGGGCAAACCCGGACGCGTCGTCATCGGCGCCCAACAACGCGGGCAGCGCCTCGATGAATTCTGTTGCACCACTGCCCCATGCCTCGCAGTCGACGGTATCGGGCGCCGACTTAGTGATGCGCGCCGTGACGGGTCCGCTTCGCATCAGGCTGGTGCGCCATATCGCACCGTCGGCAGCGTCGTGATAGCACGGGTCACCCCTGCCGCGGTGCAACGGTGACAGGCTCAGGCCCGGGCTCACCGGCCCGTCGAATACGACGCTGACGGACATGCTTTTGGTGCTCCTCACGTCCGCGCTTTGCACCGCACCAGGCTATGCGACTTCGATGTCCGCCTTGTCCGGATAGAACGCCACATGACCGGCAATCGCGGCCACCGCGGGATACGGCTTCTCGTAGGTCCAGATCACGTCGTCGACGGTGGCACCGCCCTCGGTGACGACGTGGTAGTAGCTGGCGTCGCCCTTGAACGGGCAATACGTCTCGGTGTCGCTGGGCTTCAGCCTGGCGGCCACGACGTCGCGGCGGGGGATGTACTGCACTGCGGGATAGGTGGCTTCCTGCAGGGTCAGTGCGTCGTCGGTGTCAGCCAGCACTTCGCCGTTGACGCGCACGGTCACATGTTTTCCCGTCGGTTCCACGGTGATGGGATGGGATGCGGTGGGTTCGAGCACGGGTCGATTGGACATCGCAATTCTCCTGACGCCGGTGGTTACCCAATCTCTCAGGCGCAACATGTCCAGACCCGGCATTCTTCCTGTCCGACCAAATTCGATCGCCGATGACCGATTCGGGCCCCGCTGCCGCGCAGTCGGACCCTGACCATCGATGCCGAGCCCATGAAGCTGACGTGGGAGCGGGGCAAGGAGAAGGCCGAAGCCTCCGGTTAGTGCGGGCGGCCGGCGATCTTGTCGGCGACGACCGCGATCGGTGACGTCGTCGATCGTCCGCGGGCTTCGTGCCAGTCGGCGGCCTTGTACGCGAGATACATGCCGCGTACCCCGATCCAGCGCAGCGGTTCCGGTTCCCAGTTGCGCGATCGGTGGCCGACCCACGGCAGCTCGGTGAGGGCGGTGCGCTGATCCAGCACCAGGTCCGCAAGCGTGCGGCCCGCGAGGTTGGTGGCGGTGACGCCGTGGCCGACGTATCCGCCCGCCCATCCCAATCCGCTCGACTTGTCGAGGACGATGCTGGCCTCCCAGTCGCGCGGCACAGCCAGCACACCACACCAGCCGTGGGCGATCGGGACGTCACGGACCTGCGGGAGGATCGAGTGCAGCGTCGCGGTCAGGTGCCTGACGGTGCGCTCGGGTACGCGGCCGTCGGCGTCGGTGCGTGAGGCGTAGCGGTACGGCACGCTGCGCCCGCCGATCGCAATGCGGTCGTCGACGGTGCGCTGGGCGTAAAAGAAGCCGTGCGCGGTATCGCCAACGGTTTCGCGGCGCTCCCAGCCGATCGACGCCCAGACACTCTCGGGAATCGGGTCGGTGGCGATCATCGAGCTGTTCATCGGCAGCCAGCGCCGCCGCAGCCCCCGCATCCGCGCGGTGAAGCCCTCGGTCGCTCGCAGCACGGTCGGCGCGCTGACGGTGCCCAGCGGTGTGACCGCGCGACCCGCCTCGATCGCGGTGACGGGTGTGTTCTCGTAAATGTCGACGCCGAACCGCTCGACGGTATCCGCCAAACCGCGCGCGAGCCGGGCGGGTTGGATCCGCGCGCAGTGCGGCGTGTGGTACGCCGACACCACGTGGTCGAACCGAATCCGTTCGGCCGCTTCGGATTTCGTCAGCGGCGCGATGCCGTCGACCTTCCAGCTCAGTTCCTCGTCGATCTCGGCGGCCAGCCGCGACGCCTGCGCGGGGTTGCGGGCGATCTGCATGGTCCCGCCCTTGACGATGCCTGCATCGATCCCCTCCCGCGAGGCGACGTCGATCACCTCGTCGACGGACTCATTGAGCGCCTGCTGCCACGCCAGCACACGGTCGCGGCCGTACAGCTGCGCCATCCGGTTGCGGTCACCGGGTACCAGCCCCGACAGCCAGCCACCGTTGCGTCCCGACGCGCCGAAGCCCGCGAAGCGGGCGTCGAGGACGGCGATGCGCAGAGACGGGTCTGCCCGCTTCAGGTAGTACGCCGTCCACAGCCCCGTGTACCCGGCGCCGACGATGCAGACGTCGGCGTCGCGGTCGCCCGGCAGCGCCGGCCTAAGTGGCGGGTACTCGGCGAACCAGTTGGAGACGCGACCGTTGACGGGACCTGCTGTGGACACCGTCCGATTCTGGCACTCCGACGTAGTTGTCGGACCCGAGGGGAAAGCTGGCTCGAACTACGACAGGAAGGTGCGGCTGCGATGTGCTGGATGTGCGACCACCCGGAGGCGTCTGCGCAGGATTACCTCGATGTGTTGCGCACCAAGATGCGGAAGAACGGGTGGGCGGTGCAATACGTCGAAAGCGACCGAATCCCATTCGCTTACACCATCGGCCTGCACGACTGGGGACTGCCAGAGCTGTTGGTGACCGGCGTCTCGCCACCTCGAGCGTCGCGGTTGTTGAACGGCGTCGCGCGCGACGCGCTGCGTGGTCTGTCGCTGACACCCGGCAGCCAGATCAAGGTGGAGGCCGGACCGCTCATCGAGATCGTCGACGTCGACCACCCGGACGCCCATATGGGCTGGGCCATCGAATCCGGCGGCGCCGACGTTCGTGCTCGGCAGTTGGTGTGGGCCGACGGTCGGGGTCGCTGGCCGTGGTCCGCCGCTTTCTGTGACGGGCGACGACGGCAGCCCGTCCTCGGTGTACGTGCCGGTCAGTTGCCTGAGCGCAGGTTGTAGCTCCGTTCGCCCGGCTGAAGCCGGTTTCGAGTCGGCGGTAGTTGTCGGACCACCGGCGCAAGCTGGCCGCAACTACTAAGGGAAGGTGCGGTCATGTGCTGGCAGTGCGACAACCCCAACGGCACCACGGAGGAGTATCTCGGCGAACTTCGCGAGACGATCCGAATAAACGGATGGGCGGTGCAGGGTGTCGAAGACGATCGACGCCCTTTTGCCTACACGATCGGATTACACGACCGCGGTCTGCCGGAATTGTTGGTCACGGGCCTATCGCCGGAGCGGGCGGCACGCGTGTTGAATGATGTCGCCGGGGCCACCGTGGGCGGGCGCGTTCTCGACCCGGGTGCGCACATCGCTGTGGGCGCCGGGCCGCTACTCGAGATCGTCGAGGTGGAGCATCCCGATGCGCACATGAATTTTGCCGTGGCGCTGGGCGGTCCGGACGTTCGGGCGCTGCAGTTGGTGTGGGCCGATGACCGTGGCCGCTGGCCATGGGCCGCGAGTTGGGGTAATGAGCGACGACGGCAGCCCGTGCTGGGCGTCCGGGCTCAGAAGGCGTAGCGATGGTACTGCGCCATGTAGCGCAGCGCGGGCACGAGTCGCATCAGCCTGAGCGTGGCCCGGTAGTACCACGCCACTTCCGCGAAACCGTCCACCTCGACCGCCGACTTCCGCTCCAGCAGCCGCACCCCGGGTACGGCCTTGATGATGTCGTCGGGTCCGTCGATGCCCCAATGCAGCGTCGCTCCGGAACGCCGCACCACGGTGTTTGTCCACTGCGACTTGATGCCCAGCCGGTTGAACGCGTCGAACTGTAGTTCCCCGGACGGAAAGTGGTCGACGATTCGACGCAGCAGCGCAACGCCGTCCTCCTCGGTCAGGTACATGGTCAGGCCCTCACCGATCGCCAGCACCGGACGGTCGCCCGGGATGTCGGCCAGCCACGCCGGGTCGGTGACCGACGCCGCGACGACGTGGTAGTGCTCGCGGCTCGGGTAGAGCTGACGGCGGAGTTCGGCGACGTCGGGGTAGTCGACGTCGTACCACTCGACACCGGGGCCGGGGTCCAGGCGGAAGACGCGGGCGTCCAGTCCGCAGCCCAAGTGCAGTACGACGGCCTCTGGGTGAGCGGCCACGAACTGGCGGGCCCAGTTGTCGAAGTGCGCGCTGCGGGTGGTCACCGCCGCTGAGTTCGTGGCCGTGATCGACGTCTTTTTCCAGTCGTAGTCGATGCGGTCGACGATCTCTTTCGCGAACCGGTCACCGAGGATCGGCTTTTCCAAGTTGGCGTCCACCGCCTTGGCATAAAACGTGGCCAGCATGGTCTGCGGCGCACCGGACAGGTCGACATGCAGTTTCTCGGTCACGCCATCCGAGGCTAGTCCTGCGGCGATCGCGGAGGCCATCCACTAAACGCTCCTCGGCGTGCCGTTCAACCGAATAACGTTGACAGACATGCGTATCGACGTGCACGCGCATACTGGACCGACGCGTATCTGGACATGCTGGTCAAGCCGGGCAGATCCGATACCGCCACCCAACGCGGCATCGGCGCGGGCAGTGGCTCCGAACTCGATGCGCGGCTGCGACTGATGGATCGGGCAGGCGTCGACATCCAGGTGTTGTCGGCGGCGCCGCAGCTGCCGTACAGCGCGGAGAACGCCGACGGGGCCGTCGCGGCTGCGCGCTACGTCAACGACGAATACGCCGCCCTCGTTTCGCTACATCGGGATCGGTTCCGCGCATTTGCGGCCACGCCGATGCCCCACATCGATGCTGCAATCGCCGAAATGTCCCGCTCCATTGACGAATTGGGCATGGTCGGCGTGACGATGAACACCAGCATCCTCGATCGCGCGATCACCGATCCCGAATTCGACCCTGTCTTCGCCGAACTCGACCGGCGCGGCGCGATCCTGTATCTGCATCCCGTCGGCAACGGGGCATGCTCGCCGCTGGTCAGCGAACACCACATCACGTGGATGGTGGGCGCACCGTTCGAGGACACCATCGCCGCGATGCAGTTGATCACGTCCGGCCATCTGCAGCGTTATCCTGCGGTGAAGATCATCTGTTCGCATCTGGGCGGTGCGCTACCGATGATCCCGCTTCGCGCCGACCACCACGTCGCATGGGAGACGCCCGACATTCCGCAACTGCCCAGCCAGGCTGCGCATCGACTCTGGTACGACACCGTCAGCCATTGCCACGGTTCGGCATTGCGATGTGCCATCGACACGTTCGGCTTCGACCGGATCCTGTTGGGCACCGATTTCCCCTACGAGGACGGCGACACATTCGTCCGGGCAGTGGCGTACATCGACGAGACGGCAGATCCCAGCGAGGCGCACGCCATACTGGAAGCGAACGCCATGGCTCTGTTCGGGATTCGCGCCTAGGCCGTCTTGGTCTTCCGCTTGGCGTCGCGCAGGCCTACCCAGAATCGGGCGGCCTCGCGAATCGATTCCTCGACCGGCCTTGGTTCCCAACCTAATTCGCGGATCGCCTTGCTGTGGTCGACCGGCGCTTCGGCGCGCATGAGCCGCAACGAGCCAAGCGACAGTTGTTCGTCGGTGCCGCGCAGTTTCGCCTTGATGCTGCCCACCGTGGCCAAGGCATACGACATCGGTAGCGGAATCGACTTGGTAGGAGCGGAAACTCCGGCTGCGTCCGCGGCGATTCGCACGACGTCTGCGTTGCTGATTATCTTCTCCGAGATCAGGTACCGCTCCCCGACGCGGCCGCGGTCGGCCGCAAGGATCAGTGCGCGCGCCGCGTCGTCCACGCCGACGGCCTCCAGTTCGATGCCGTTCATTACGAACGGCAGCTTGCCGAACGCTGCGCCGGCGATGATCGCGCCGTGCGGGGTGCGACCCCAGTCACCGCTTCCGTAGGTCGTCGACACACACATCGCAACGGCGGGCAGGCCCTGCTCCCTCGCGGACTTCAGCACGATGTTCTCTGCCTGCACGCGGGACCGGACGTACGGCGTCAGCCCGCGGTCCACGATGATGTCGTCCTCGCTGGCGCGGTGACCGCGCCGGCGACCGACGGTCACGTAGCTGCTGGTGAAGACGAACTTGCGGAGGTTCGCAGTCTTGGCGACGTCGAGCACGTTGCGGGTGCCGTCGACGTTCGTGTGGAACAGCGGTGCGGGATCGCGCAGCCACCCTCGGGTGTCGACCACGCAGTAGTACACGTCGTCGACACCGGCCATCGCCTCGCTCAGTGCGTCGTTGTCCCAGATGTCGCCGGAAAACCAGGTCACGGGCAGGTCGTCGATGCCGACGGTCATCGCGTTGGGCCGCACCATGACTCGAATGTCATGGCCGCCTTCGTCCGATGTCGCCGCCGCAGCGGCTCCGGCGCCCGATGTCGCCGCCGCAGCGGCTCCGGCTACCAGTTGCCGGGTGACGTGCGAGCCGAGGAACCCGTTGGCGCCGATGACCAGTTTCGCGCTCATTTGCGTTCGCCGAACTGGCGCATCCACGCCGTGGCCTCGCCCGGAAGCGTGCCCAGTTCCCGGGCTTTGCGGCACCACTTCATCGTCGCGGAAACGAACCGCAGCGGGTTGTAGACGTCCTCCTGCCGGCACCACTGGCCGTCGCCGGCGTAGGTGATGATCGAAATGTTGGTGGTGCTGATGATGGTGCCGTCGCCAGGGTCGCGCATCGGGTTGTCCAGCTCGCAGATGATCCGCCCCGTCGACTCGTCGATCACCGACCACAGCGACGGGAACGAAGTCATGTAGCTGCCCGGAAAAGTCTCCATGGTCTTCCAGATCCAGGCCCGAACCTCTTCGCGACCGTTCATGGTCCCCGCTGCGTGCTCGACGTACGTGACGTCGGGTGAGTACTGCTCAACCCAGGGATCCCAGTCCCGGGTCTGCGCGGCCCGGTCCACCGTCACCTCGAATTGCTCGAACGCCGCGGACAGCTCGTCGCGGGTGAACGTCTTGCTCGTCACACCCAGAACTAGAACACGTTCTACCTACCTTTGTCGAGGCTGGGTCGTATCGTCAAACGGTGTGAAGGCCCTACTCGGGCTCGTCTTCGCGCTCATCGTCGTCGTCGGCTGTACGTCCAAACCGCACGACGCCGACGTCGCGGGTTTGGTCGACATCGGCGACGGCCTCAAGCTCTACCTGAACTGCCAGGGCAGCGGGTCGCCGACGGTCTTCATCATTCCCGGCAAGGGCAGTTACGCCCAGGTGTGGAACCTTATCGTGCCTGCCAACGACCCGATCCGGTCGTCGCCGTACGACATCATCGGCCAGGCCAACCTCGTGCCGAGCCCGACGGCCACTCAACCGACCGTCGCGAAGACGACCCGCGTCTGCGCATACGACCGGCCCAACACACGCCAGGACGGACCAGGGCGTTCCACCCCCGTCCCGCAACCGCACTCCGTCCAGCAGGACGTCGATGACGTGGTGAAACTGATTGCGGCGGCGAATCTTTCGACACCGCTGGTCGTGGCGGCGCACTCGTACGGCGGGCTCATCGCCGACCTGCTCGCCCGGACCCACCCGGAATTGGTCAGCGGTCTCGTATTCGTGGATCCGATATCGGAATTCCTACCGAGGCTGGGTAGACCAGAGCAAGACGCCGAATACAGTCGCGCGGCGCAAGCACCGACGCCGGAACCCGACGGTGAAGGCTTCCTCGCCGTCGACGCGTATGCCCGTTTCAAGCTGGCGCCACTGTTGCCGAAGGTGCCTGCGATCGTGCTCAGCTCGGACAAGTTCCCGCCACCGGCGGATCTGGAGCCCGACAGCTACACGAAATTCCAGATTCAGCAGGCGAACAGCCTGCTGGCCGAAACCCTGGCGACCGAGAATGTGATCGTTCCTGGCTGCGGAAACAGCATCATGCTTTACGCACCGCAAGTCGTCGCCGACAAGATCGTCGTGATCGTGGACAAGGTCCGTAGCGGCGCTAGGCCACGCTGAGCACCTGCCGGTCGCCGAGCGGGCTTTGCAGCGGTACTTCGAGCGTGCCGGTCAGTGCGAGCATGATGCACATCCGGCCGGCGGACCGGGGCAGCGAGCCGCCGCTCAAGTCGATGGTGACGGCGTCTGCGGTTTCCCACACGGCGGCGTGCACGCCGTTACACGCAGGTGTGCCGGTGGTGAAATGCACCGCCACCGCGCGATCGCTGCCGACGCGACTCCACGACTCGATCGGCATCGGACGGGGATCGACGATCGACGGGTTGTCCTTGAACACCACGCCTTCGGCGTCCGGCATCTCGGGTGGCGTGACCGTCGTCGGGCTCGCCGATGCGACCGGGGCACCCCACCCGGACAGGGCGATGCCTGCGGCAAAAGCCACGACGGTTGCGCGCATGCCGTTACGGTAGCGACAATTGCGGATTATCTGAGCGCGGCGCGCGGTTATAAAGGCACTATGGCGCAGCAATACAACAACAATCCGGCTGCGGTCGCCGCGTTGTCGCCGGAGCAGTACTACGTGACGCAGAAGAACGGCACCGAGCGGCCCTTCACCGGCGAGTACTGGGACAACCACGAGCCGGGCATCTACGTCGACGTGGTGTCGGGCGAGCCGTTGTTCGCCTCGGTCGACAAATTCGACAGCGGCTCCGGCTGGCCGAGCTTCACTCGGCCCATCCAGGAGCGGGACGGCACCAACAATGTGGTCGAGAAGCGTGACTTCTCCCATCTGATGATCCGCACCGAGGTGCGCTCTACGCAGGGCGACAGCCATCTGGGCCATGTCTTCAACGACGGTCCGCGCGCCGAAGGCGGGCTACGGTACTGCATCAACTCGGCGGCGCTTAGATTTATCCACCTCGACGACCTCGAGGCGGAAGGATATGGGCAGTACCGCTCTCTATTCGAAAAGGAGATAGCGTGACGGCGATGAGCGACTCGCGCGAAGAGCATCAGACCCAGCACGAGAAGGCGATCTTGGCGGGTGGCTGCTTCTGGGGCATGCAGGATCTGATCCGCAGGCAGCCCGGCGTCGTATCCACCCGCGTCGGCTATACCGGCGGGCAGAACGCGAACGCGACGTACCGCAATCATCCGGGCCACGCCGAGGCGATCGAGATCATCTACGACCCGTCGCAGACCGACTTCCGTAACCTGCTCGAGTTCTTCTTCCAGATCCACGATCCGACCACGAAGAACCGCCAGGGCAACGATGTCGGCACCAGCTACCGATCGGCGATCTTCTACACCGACGACGAGCAGAAGCGCGTCGCGCTGGACACCATCGCCGATGTCGACGCGTCAGGGCTGTGGCCCGGCAAGGTGGTCACCGAGGTGACGCCGGCAAGCGACTTCTGGGAAGCCGAGCCCGAGCACCAGGACTACCTCGAGCGCTATCCGACCGGCTACACCTGTCACTTCCCGCGGCCGGGCTGGCAGCTGCCGAAGCGGGCGCTGCGCCCACGCGCATAGGCCCCCGCGCAAACTGGGGACAGGGGAGTCTAGGCGGGCTGAGCCTCGCGGCGGCGTACGACGATGCGGCCGCCCTCCTTGGGTGTGAAGGCGATGCCCCGGAAATGGATCTTCTCGTCCGGTGCGTTGTCGGTCTCAATCACGAAGTACCGCAAGACGGTTCGTAGCACGACATCCATCTCGACGTTGGCGAACGCGGCTCCGATGCAACGACGGGTTCCGCCGCCGAACGGCACCCAGGCCGTCGGGGTCCTGGTGCCGACGAACCGGTCCGGGTCGAAACGCTCGGGATTCGGGAAGATGCCGCGGTTGGCGTGCACGTTGGCGATCGCGACCATCACGGTGTAGCCGTGCGGAATCCGCCAATCACCGAGATCGAAGTGCGGCGCCTGGACATGACGTCCGGAGAAGTCGATGACGGTCCGGTGCCGCTGCAGCTCTTGGATGGTCGCCTGGCGAAACTCGTTTCCGCCTTCGTCGTTCTCCTTGACCAGCTCGGCCAGGACGGCGGGATGCCTGCGCAGCCGCTCGAACGCCCATCCCAGCGTCGACGCGGTGGTTTCGTGCCCGGCGCCCAACAGCGTCAGCAGTTCGTCGGACACGTCCTGACGCGACATCAGCGTGCCGTCCTCGTACCGGCTGCGCAACAGCATCGCCAGGATGTCGGTCCGCTCATCGAGGTGCGGGTCGGCTTCAGCCTTGTCGATCAGTGCGAAAACGGTGCGGTCGAAGTTGCGGCGGAACTCCGCGAGCCGGCCCCACGGGCTGTAGCGGCCCGTGCTGAACGGCGGTTCCGGCAAGGTGGCCATCCGCGACCCCAGCTTGGCCCATGGCGGGATGATCTCGCGCAGGTAGTCGAGTTCCGCGCCGTCGGCCCCAAACACGGTGCGCAGGATGACATTCAGCGTGATCCTGTTCATCGGTTCGAGCGTCCGAAACTCGACACCCTCAGGCCACGTCGCGGTCTCGCGCAGCGCTTCTTCTTCGATGACCTTTTCGTAGTGCTTGATGCTCTGGCCATGGAACGGTGGGGCCAGCAGCTTGCGGCGGGCCCGGTGTTCCTTGCCGTCGAGTGCGAAGACCGATCCCGGTCCGAAGATCCGGCTGAGATTCGGTTGCACGTTGATCAGCTCGTCGGTGCTCGCGAGAAACACCTGCCGCACCAACGCGGGGTCGGAGACGACCACGCTGCGGCCGAAGAACGGAACATTGATGGCGAACACGGGGCCGAAACGCTTCACCGCGTATCGCAAAAATGAGCGGCGGAACCCCGCCATGAGGACCATTTGGACCGGCTTAGGCAGGCGCACGGCGGGCGGCATCTTGCCCAGAGTCGTCGGGGCCTTCGTATCAGCGGATACTGCGGTGTCAGTCACGGGTGAATCACTCCCAGCCGTTTCCCTGGTACTTCGGTGTACCGTGGGTGTTTGTAGTACGGTACCGCTTGGTACCAAACAAGCGCAAGGGCTTCCGGGAGGCGAAATGGCGACAGCGCTCGACAACGGCGCACATGTCACCGATGCCGACCCGTTCCGCGACCGGCTACTCGACGGGCTGGCCGCATCGATCGGTGAGCGCGGTTATCGCGACACCACGGTCGCCGACATCGTCCGGCACGCGCGCACCTCGAAGCGCACCTTCTACGAGCAGTTCGCCAGCAAGGAAGAGTGCCTGATCGAGGTGCTCCGCAGGAACAACGAGAACTTGATCGCCAACATCAGGGCGGCCACCGACCCCGAGGCCGACTGGCAGGACCAGATCGGCCAGGCGGCCGCCGCTTACGTCGACCACATCGCATCGCGGCCGGCGATCACGCTGAGCTGGATCCGGGAGGCGCCCGCGCTCGGTGCGAAGGCCCTGCCGCTGAATCGGTTGGCGATGGAACGCCTTACCGACATGCTCGTCGATCTGAGCGACAGCCCGGGCTTCCGGCGGGCCAGCCTGCCGCCGATCTCGCGACCGTTGGCGCTGATCCTGCTGGGCGGATTGCGTGAGCTCACGGCGCTGTTCGTCGAGGACGGGCGCGACCTGCACGGCATCGTCGAACCGGCCATCGCCGCCGCGACGGCGATGTTCGGCCGGCGAAGCTAGCGCAGCATCAGCCGCGCGGATTTCTCCAACCGCTGCGCAATCTCCGCGTATGACGCGTAGCCCATCCCTGCGCGCACCAGTGCACCGGAGTACAGCATCTCCAAGGAGTCGATGATGTCCGGATCGGTGCCGGGACCCAGTGCTGCCGCCAGCCGATTACGGATATCGCGCCCGATGCGCAGCCGCAACACCTCGACGTCCGGGTCCTTGCCTAATAGCGCATTGGTGACGGCACAGGCGAACTCCGGCTCGTCGGCGACCAACAGCGAGATGTGCCGAAGCACGTCGACCACGCGCGCAGCCGCGTCGTCCGATTCGTGCGCCGCGGGAGGCGATGCGGCCAGCCGACGCCAGAACACCTCGGCGACGAGGTGTTCCTTCGACGAGAAATAGGTGTAGGCGGTCGCCGCCCCGACGCCGGCCTCTGCGGCTACCCGCCGCACGGTCAGACCGGCAAATCCCTCCCGGCTCAAGAGGTCCACTGCGGCACGGCCGAGGCGATCGACGGTGTCGGCCTGTTTGGCGGTCAGGCGGCGCCGAGTCGACTCCAAGACCGGATCGGACACGTGTCCGGACGCTACTACAACTGCCATCTGCCAGCAACGGTAAGTTAGACGCCAATGAGCCACACAGACGAACTTTTCGCCCTCGCCGAGCAGGTAACGGGTTTTATGCCCGCAGACGAAGGACGCGCGCTCTACGACACCGCTCTTCGATATCTGGGTGACGGCGTCGGCGTCGAAATCGGCACGTACTGCGGCAAATCCACGGTGCTGCTGGGGGCTGCCGCGCAGCAGAGCGGCGGCGTGGTTTACACCATCGACCACCACCACGGTGCCGAGGAGCACCAGGCTGGGTGGGAGTACCACGACGCGTCGATGGTCGATGCGGTCACCGGCTTGTTCGACACGCTGCCGACGTTGCGGCACACGCTCGACGCCGCGGGACTGGACGATCATGTGGTAGCGATCGTCGGGAAATCTTCCATTGTCGCCCGCGGTTGGCGAATGCCTTTGCGGCTGTTGTTCATTGACGGTGGCCACACCGAGGAGGCGGCGCAGTGCGACTTCGACGGCTGGGCCCGATGGGTGGACGTTGGCGCGGCGTTGGTCATCCACGACGTGTTCCCGGATCCTCGCGACGGCGGACAGGCGCCGTTTCACATCTATCAGCGTGCACTGAACACCGGTGACTTCCGCGAGGTGTTGACGACGGGTTCGATGCGCGTGCTGGAGCGGACGACGGGAACGCCGGGCCAGAAGTTGTAAGAGGCGACGTTTCCGTCCACTGACTCGACGTTTCGCCCGTCTATCATCGCCGCGCCCTGTACGAATGCATCCGGCGACTATGTCGTGAGTCCGTCGACCGCCCGCGCTGAACGAACAATCACGCGGGGTGTCCATCGCGCCCGCACGTGGACCAATGGTGCGCGTTCGACGCCGACGCAGCGAGGCTAACGATCGCTTGTAGCGCAGGCGCAGTCGTATTCGCCCTCGAGGCCGCGCGGCAGATCGGTGCCACGGAAGATGCCGTTGGCCGGCGTGGTCTGCGACAGCGCATCAGCGGCGAGGATCATCGCCGCACCTGTCCACGTCGTGCGCTCCACCGGCCAGCGCTTGCCGTCGGCATAGACCAAGCCGGTCCAGTACGAGCCGTCGTCCTCGCGCAAGTGGTGCATCGCCGCGAACTGTTCGTGCGCACGGGCCGAGTCACCGATAGCGTCCAATGCCATTACCAGCTCGCAGGTTTCGGCTCCGGTGACCCACGGCCGATCGTCGACGCAGCGGATGCCGAGGCCGGGTACGACGAAGTCGTCCCATCTCTCGTTGATGCGCTCGCGAGCCGCCGCGCCGCGCAGCGCACCGCCGAGCACCGGGTAGTACCACTCCATCGACCAACGGTCCTTGAGGACGAACGATTCCGAGTGATGGGCGATCGCGTGCCCCAACTGACCGACGGCGACCTCCCATTCTGGCTGCGGATCGTCGAAGTAGTCCGCCAGCGCCAGCGCGCACCGGATGCTGTGGTAGATGCTGGCGCATCCGATCAACAGCGCATCCGGCTCGGGACCCGAGGGGCTTCTGGCCCAAGCGATTTCGCCGCCACTCGCCTGCAGGTCCACCACGAAGTCGATAGCCTTGGTGACCACCGGCCACATCGTCTCGGCGAAGCGGCGATCACGGGCGATGAGCACGTGGTGCCAGACACCCGTTGCGATGTAGGCGCAGAAGTTGCTGTCGCTGTTGGCGTCTTCGACGACGCCGTTGCGCAGCTGGATCGGCCATGAGCCCTCTGATCGCTGGGTTGTGCGGCACCAGTCGAACGCTGCCCGCGCCGGCTCCAGCAGTCCGGCGGCGGTGAGCGCCATCGCATTTTCGACGTGGTCCCACGGATCGGTATGGCCACCGTCGAACCATGGGATGGCACCGGAGGACTCTTGGGTTGCGGCGATCGACTGCGCGGTCTGGCGGCACTGCGCCGGCGTTAACACGCCTGGCACGCCCGGAACGTCAGGAGCCAGCAACGGGCACCATCGGCTTCCTGAAGTACAGCGCCACGCTCTTACCGATCAGCGGGTTCAGCAGCGACTCGGCCGTCCGGGTGATCCACGGCTGCTCGACCATGTCCCAGACCAGCAGCCTGTGGTACGCCGCGACCGCGGGATGATCGTTCTTCGACGTCCCCACAGCGCATTTCAGCCACCAGAACGGCGAGTGCAAGGCGTGGGCGTGATGCGCGTTAGTCAGACGCAGGCCGTGCGCCAGGACCTTGTCGCGCAGCGCGTCAGCCCGGTAGATGCGGATGTGGCCGCCCTCGTTGGCGTGATATTCGTCGGACAGCGCCCAGCACACCTTCTCGGGCAGCCACCGGGGGACCGTGATCGCCAGTGCGCCACCGGGTTTCAATACCCGCACGAGTTCGGCGATGGCCCGGTCGTCGTCAGGAACATGCTCGAGGATCTCCGACGCGATAACGCAGTCGAACGTGCCGTCCACGTACGGCAAGTCGAGCGCGTCGCCCTTGACCGTCTCGGCCCGCGCGGATGCCGGGACCTCGCCCTGGTCCTTCATGGCCTGCAGAATCTCGTCGACGTCGTTTAGGTCGGCGGCGTTCTGGTCGAACGCGATGACATCGGCACCGCGCCGGTAGGCCTCGAAGGAATGCCGGCCGGCGCCACAGCCCACATCGATCACCTTGGTGCCTGCGCCGACGCTCAGCCGGTCGAAGTCGACGGTCAGCATACCGCGACCCGCTCGCAAGCCCGCTCGTAAACCGCGACAGTCTGCGCCGCAACGGATTCCCAGCTGAACACGTCCAGCGCACGCTGTCGGCCATTGGCGCCAAGGCGCTGCAGTTCCCGTGGTGAGTCGAGCAGTTCGCCGAGCACGCGGGTCAGCTCGTCGACGTCAGCGGGTCGGACCAACCGGGCGCACTCGCCGTCGGCGCCGACCACCTCCGGCAGGGCACCTGCGCGGCTGGCGACGATCGGTGTACCGCTGGCCATCGCCTCCACGGCGGGCAGCGAGAACCCTTCGTACAGCGAAGGGATGCAGGCGATTTCAGCCGAGGCGAGCAGATCGGCCAGCTCGAAGTCGGAGATCCCACTCGAGCTGTGCACGATGTCGGAGACGCCGAGTTCGGCGATCAGCTTTTCGGTCGGGCCGTTGGGTTCGAGTTTCGCGACCAGCTGCAGTTCGAGGTCCCGTTCCACTCGAAGGCGTGCGACTGCGTGCAGCAGGTGGCTCACACCCTTCAGCGGCACGTCCGCGCTGGCGATCGCGATGATCCGGTTGCGCACCCGTCGCTGCGCGGGTTTGAAAAGCTCGGTGTCCACGCCCAGCGGCACCACATGCAGTTGGTCGGACGACACCGCGAAGTCCTCTTTGATGTCTGCAGCTGACGTCGACGACACAGTAAGCAGCTCGGGAATCTGGCGGGCGACGTTCTTCTGCATCTCGGCGAAGCCGTACCACCGGCGGACCAACGGCTTTCTCCACCACCGGGCGGCCGCCACGTCGAGGACGCGGTCGCGGGTGATCGGATGGTGCACCGTCGCCACCACCGGTAGGCCCAGATCGGCGATCGTCAGCAAGCCGGTGCCGAGGCACTGGTTGTCGTGCACCACGTCGAAGTCGTCGCGGCGGTCGGCCAGCACTCGGGCGGCGCGAAGGCTGAAGGTCTTGGGCTCGGGGAAGCCTGCCGTCCAGGTCGTCAGGAGCTCGAGCAGATCGATCCGCGTCCTGATCTCGCTCGGCCACGGGATGCGGAACGGGTCAGGCTCGCGATACAGGTCGAGGCTGGGCACCTTGGTCAGCCGCACCCGCGGGTCGAGGACATCGGGGTAGGGCTGCCCGGAGAACACCTCGACGTCATGGCCGAGTTCGACAAGCCCGCGGGACAGATGACGGACGTAGACCCCCTGCCCGCCGCAATGGGTCTTGCTCCGGTAGGACAACAAGGCGATGCGCATGGTCAACTCACGACAATGTGCAGTAGTCGGCACATCCAGGGCCGGTGAGCTGGACAAATCGTGTCACGCAGAAACTCCGAACCCTCTGGACATGTGTCCAGACTATAGTTTGACGTACTAGCGGACGCAACGCGGCCGTCCTGCCCTGACTATCACAGTCGGCGCCTGGCCTCGTGTTCGGCCTGTCGATTCCAAATCCGCTCTCCGGGGTATCCGCACTGCGTTGGACGAGGAATCGAGGCGCAATGAGTAGACACATCGAGGCCCGTTTTCAGATCGCAAGCTGGGACGAGACACCGTTCGAGGACGGCGACGACGCGACGAAGCTGACCGAAGCGCTGGTGGCGAAGCGCTACGAGGGTGACATCAAGGGCACCTCGACGACGAAATGGCTAATGGCCTACTCACCGGACAAAACTGCCCTGTTTGTCGGCGTCGAACACATCGCAGGCACGATCGGCGGCAAGAAGGGCAGCCTCGTGCTGCTCCACGACGGCCAGTACCGCGAGGGCGTCGCGGCGGCCGAGCTGCGTGTCGCATCCGGCACAGAGGGGTTGGCGAAGGTGGCGGGCACCGGAAAGTTCCGCGCCGATCCCGCAGGCTCGATGACGCTCGACCTCGACGGCGCCTGGTAGCCCTATTCCGGCGGGAAGCCGCCGGTGGCCACCGGACCCCACCGCCGCGGGGTCACGCGTATCAGGCACTTGCCCTGGTCCACCATCGCCTGCCGGTACTCCGCCCAGTTGGGATGTTCACCTGCGATGGACCGGTAATAGTCGACCAACGGCTCGACGGCGTCCGGCAGGTCGATCACCTCGGCGTCACCGTCGACCTGGACGTAGGCGTCGTTGAATTCGTCGGAGAGCACCGTGACGCTGGCCCGTGGTGTGCGACGGACGTTGGCCGATTTGGCCCGCTGTGGATAGCTGGCGATCACGATGCGGCCGGCGTCGTCGACCCCACCCGACACCGGGGAGCTCTGCAGCGAGCCGTCCGAGCGAAACGTAATGAGCACCATGCGATGTCGCGGCCGAATGAAGTCCAGTAAGTCGGGCAAACTGACCACATCCGCGGTCGCGTACTTTCTTGCCATACGACAACCCTAGCGACGGAGCGATGACGGAAGCTTTCGAGAAACTGGTTTCCCTGCTCGACTATCCGATGTTCGTGGTCACCACCCGAGCCGGCGACGAGTCGGCGGGCTGTCTTGTCGGGTTCGCCACTCAGGTGAGCATCCGCCCGCCGCGGTTCATGGTGGGACTGTCGAAACGCAATCACACCTACCGGGTGGCCGAGGGTGCGAGCCATCTTGCGGTCCACGTGATAGAGCGGCGGCACTGCGGACTGGTCCGGCTGTTCGGCAGCGAGACCGGCGATCGGACTGACAAATTCGCGCGGTGCGCATGGCATTCGGGCCCGGAAGGGTTGCCGATTCTCGACGACGCGGCCGGGTGGTTCGCCGGTGCGGTGCTGAGCCGCTACGACGTCGGCGACCATGTCGGCTTCGTGCTGGAACCCGTCGCGGGGAGCGCGCCGGACAAGTTCGAGCAGCTCGTCACGTTCTCGGATGTCCACGACCTCGATCCTGGCCACGAGGCCTAGGCACCGAGGCATTTACCGTAAGGTATACGGGTGACCACCGATCCGGTCGGCGCATTGCGGCGCGAACGCTCGGAACTACTGACGCTTTGTCGAGACCTCTCCGACGCGGACTGGCACCGGCAGAGCGCGGCCGCCGGTTGGCGCGTGCAGGACGTCGTCGCCCACATGGTGTCCACGTACCGCGCGCTGTTCGGGCCTGCGGCGCTGGAATTGATGCGCAGCAACGACATCGAACGCACCAACGACGCGCTCGTCGATCAGCGCCGCGATTGGCTGCCGACGCGCGTCATCGCCGAGTACGAGCGGTGGAGTCAGGTGATGCTGCGCTTGATCGGCCCGGTGTCGCGCACTCCCCTGGCTCGTGCTCCGATGCGGCTGGCCGAGCTGGGACGCTTCCGCGTCAGCCAACTGCTCTGCGCGATCGTGTTCGACACCCACACTCACCTGCGTCACGACATCGCACCGGCACTGGGCAGAGCTGTGCCCGACAGCGACGCCGACCGGATGGCCGTCGTCCTCGAATGGATGATGGCAGTACTGAGCAATCAGCTGCACGCGGCCCGGCCCGAGTGGCTGGACCGGCCGGTGTCGATCACGTTGTCCGGGCCCGGCGGCGGATGCTGGGTGGTGGGTGCCGACGGCAGTGTTCATTTCGGATCGCCATCCGGTACCGTGGCTCAGATCGACGGCGTCGCAGTGCAATTCCCCGAGCGGGGAACGCAGCGGGCGAGCTGGCGCGACCGCGAGGTGACGATCGGCGGCGATGCCGACTACGGTGCCCAGTTCCTCGACGTGGTCAACGTCGTGTGAACGTCTACGACTACGTGGTGATCGGCGCCGGCTCGGCGGGTTGCGCCGTGGCCGCCCGGCTGGCCGCCGCGTCGTACACAGTGCTGCTGATCGAGGCGGGCGGGTGGGACCGGCGAATATCGGTGTGGGCACCGCTGGCCTACGGCGCGCAGGTAGGCGGCCCGACGGACTGGGCGTTCGAATCCGAGCCAGAGCCGGGCTGCGACGGCAGGAGGATCCCGCAGCCGCGCGGCAAGGTACTCGGCGGCACCAGCGCGATGAACGCCATGGTGTGGGTGCGCGGCAGCCGGCTCGATTACGATGGCTGGCAGTTGCCAGGATGGGCTTGGGACGACGTCGAGCCCGTGTTCCGCCGAATCGAATCGGGACCGATGCGGGTGACGAGAGTGGCCGAACCCGAAGAGGTTTCGCGCCGCTTCGTCATTGCCGCGCGGTCGGCAGGGGAGGCCGCCAATGACGACGTCAGCGGACCGGATCTCGACGGCGCCGCGATCTCGCCGGTCACAGTGTGGAAGGGACAGCGGTGGAGCACGGCGCGCGCGTATCTGGATCACGCGCGCGGGTTACCGAATTTCTCGTTGGTGACTGGCGCGCTGGTGCGCCGCGTCGTCATCCGCGACGGCGCGGCGGTCGGCGTGGAATACGAACGCCGCGGGCGGTCCCGCACTGCGACGGCGCGATATGAAATCGTCCTCAGTGCGGGCGCTTACGGCACGCCCCAGCTGCTGCAGCTGTCCGGCGTAGGGCCTGCCGAGCATCTGCGCTCGGTCGGGATCGATCCCGTGGTGGACAGCCCGCGGGTGGGTCACAACCTCACGGACCATCCCGCTACATTCATGAACTGGGACCTGGCAGCCGGTTTCATCGGTCTGGCCGACGCTCGCGATCCGAAGTGGTTGTTGCGCTGGCTGATTCGCCGCACCGGCAAGCTGACGAGCAACCTGATGGAGGCCGTCGCGCATATTCGTTCGGCACCCGGCCTGCCCGCGCCGGACTTTCAGCTCATTCACGCGCCGATCTACGCGCGGATCGACGCGATGACGTATCCACGGCCGGCCTTGTCGATCCTGCAGTCGTATTGGACCCCTGCCAGCCGCGGCAGCGTGGTGGCTCGGTCGCCCGACGCGGCCGCGCCGCCGGCGATCCAGTTGAACACGCTGACCGCCGCGGGCGACGTGGCCGCGTTCGTGCGGGCGATCCGGCGCACCCGGGAGATCGTCTCGACCGAACCATTGGCGTCGGCCGTGGCGGCGGAGATCCACCCTGGGCCGGGGGTGAGGACCGACGACGAGTTGGAGGCATGGGTCCGAGCGACGGTTGCGACGACCGGCCATCCGGCGTGTTCGGCGGCGATGGGCACCGAACTGGATAGCGTGCTGGACCCACAGCTGCGGGTGCGGGCGTCGCAGGCCTGCGCGTGGCCGACGCTTCGGCACTGCCGCGCATCCCGCGCGCCAACACCAATGCGCCCGCGATCATGATCGGCGAGCGCTGCGCGGACATCATTCTCCGGGCCTGTGGATAGATTTCGTCACGTGTCGGATTGCGGCGATAATATTCGAACATGAGTTCGAGTAGAGAACAGATTGTCGCGGCTCTCGATGCCGCAGAAGCCAGCTACAGAGACCTTGCCTCGCTGCCGTTGGAAGCACTGACGCGCCCCGAGAAGCAGGAACTCCTCATGCGGCTGGCAGACGTCGGCAAGAAAATGGTGGCTCTCGACCGGCGACTGATCGGGCAGCTGATCGCCCAAGGCGACCCCGCGATGTTCGGCGCGTCCTCGTGGGCCGACGTGCTGTCCAGACGGTTGCGGATTTCCCGCGGCGAGGCACAGAGACGTATAGCCGAGGCAACGACCGCTTAGTCCATGGGTATGAGCAGCGGGTCAGATCGGGAGACCGTTATGGCGGTCTATGACCAGTGGGAGGCGGCCAATGCGAGGGTGGCCGGGCTGTCGCTGGACGCGTTGACGCATACCGACCTGCTGGAGCTGCAGCACCTCCGCGAGGTCGTGGTGCGCAGCATGCCCGCGGTCGACCATCAGATCATCAACCGGTTGGCCGCCGAGACCGATCCCAAAGCGCTGGGCGGCACGAATTTGGCCGATGTGCTGGCCACGAAGCTGCGCATCAGTAAGCAGGAAGCCAGGCGGCGGGTCAAGCAGGCCGAGCTTCTGGGGCCGCGCCAAGCCATCACCGGTGAACCGTTGGCGCCCACGCTGGCGAACACCGCCGCCGCGCAGGCCCAAGGCCAGATCGGTCTGGAACATGTGCGCATCGTCGAGCAGTTCTTCGACGACCTGCCCAGCCACATCGACAGTCAGACCCGCGATCAGGCCGACGCCGACCTCGCCAGGATGGCCAAGGGTCTGGGGCCAACACAGTTTCAGGCGGCCGCGGACCGGTTGGCGCTGCTACTCAACCAGGATGGCGAGCCACCCCATGACGCCGAGCACGCCCGGCGCCGGTATCTCACGATGGAGAAGCAGGGCATCGATGGGATGAGTCGCTTCCACGGCCTGCTCGATCCCGAGTGCCGCGCCACCGTGGAGGCGGTGCTGGCCAAATGGGCCGCCCCGGGCATGTGCAATCCGGATGATGCAGCACCATGTGTGGACGGCGAGCCCTGCGAGGAAGCAGTGCAGGGTGATACCCGCTCTGCGGGTCAGCGCAATCACGACGCATTGACAGCCATGGGCCGCAGCGTCTTAGCCTCGGGCGAATTAGGCCAGCACAACGGGCCGCCGACCACGATCATCGTGTCGACCACCCTGCAGGAACTGCAGTCTGCTGCTGGCATGGCCGTCACCGGCGGGGGCACTCTGCTACCGATGCGCGAGGTCATCAAGCAGGCCTCCCACGCCAATCACTACCTGGTGATCTACGACAAACACACCCACGAGCCGCTCTACTGTGGCCGAGCCAAGCGCTTCGCCACCCCGGGACAACGCATCGTTCTGCACGCCCTCGACCGCGGCTGCACCCGACCAGGCTGCACCGCCCCGGGCTACTGGTGTCAAGCCCACCACGTCGAGGGCTGGGCCAACGACGACGGGCCCACCGACATCACCACACTCACCCTGGCCTGCGGGCCCGACAACCGCCTCGTCGAAGAAGGCCGCTGGACCACCCGGAAACGCGAAGACGGCCGGACCGAATGGATCCCGCCTCCACACCTCGACACCGGGCAGGCCCGCGTCAACAACTATCACCACCCGGAAAAATATCTCCTGCCCGAAGATCGGGAGGATGACGACGATGATGACCCTTAGCGCTAGTCGGTCTTCCGCTTGAGCATCCATGCCGGGATCCAGTGGGTCACCGACTTGCATCTTGCCCCATAGGCGATCTCGTAGGTGACCAGTCCCCACCAGTAGCCTTGCTCGCAGATGCCCCAGCAGGTCAGCCGGCCCTCGACGACCGAGTGCATCTGCAGTCCGACCGGGTTGTAACCGCCGGCGCGATGCGGCTCGCGCGGAAACAGCGCGGCCAGGTCGACAAGCACCGTGACGGGCGGGTCGACGCGGCGAAACACCTGCTGAACGGGCTGCCCGTTGTAGCCGATCGACTGTAGCTCGCCCACTGTTCGATCATACGTTCGACATGAGGCAACAGGCTGACCGCGTTGACTCGTCGGAAATGCGCGCGAAATGGTGCTTCGTTGCCTCATTGAAAATGCGCGCGTGCGGCGCGCCTACCTGATTGGTCAGCGGTGACCTCAGTAGGCCCACATGATGGGGTTGACATTGGCCGAGCGCAGGGCAGTGACCGAGACGACCGCATCCGCTACTCGGTGGCGGACAAACGGACCAAGGGCATCATTCTCGATGAGTTGTGTGCCACCACGGGCTGGCATCGTAACCATGCCCGCAAGGCGCTCACGACGGTGTTGCAGCCTAAATTGGTATCACCGAAACGTCCGCGGCCACCGAAGTACGGGCCGGATGTCATTGCCGCACTGACGGTGTGCTGGGCGGTGCTGGGAATGCCGGCCGGTAAGAGGCTGGCGCCGATGCTGGCCGAGCTGGTGGCGGTGTTGCGCCATTTCGGGGAACTGGTCATCGATGAGGACACCGCGGCGCTGTTGATGTCGATGTCGGTGGCCACCATCGATCGTCGCCTGGCCGGTGAGCGAGCCAAGTATCGACTCAAGGGACGTGCCTCCACCAAGCCGGGATCGCTGCTCAAAAGTCAGATCCCGGTGCGCACCTGGGCTGATTGGGACGAGGCCCGACCCGGGTTCATGGAGGTCGACCTGGTCGGCCACGATGGCGGCAACCCGGCCGGACCCCATGCGTTTACGCTGACGGTCACCGATATCGCCACCGGCTGGACCGAGAACCGCTCAGTGCCCGACAAGACCGCCAAATGCGTCCTCGCCGCACTCAATGACATTGCCTACAAGATGCCGTTCCCGATCCTTGGCGTGGACTCTGACAACGGCTCGGAGTTCATCAACGTCCACTTGTTGCAATGGTGCACAAGGCGCCAGATCACCTTCACCCGGGCGCGGCCGGCGAACAAGAACGACGGCTGTCACGTCGAGCAGAAGAACTGGGCGGTCGTGCGCACGATGGTCGGCTACCACCGCTACGACACCGCCGCAGAACTGTTGTTACTCAACGAGATCTGGCAGCTGCAGTCCAAGCTGACCAACTACTTCTACCCGCAGCAGAAATTGATATCCAAGATCCGCCACGGCGCCAAAGTGTCCAAGAAACACGACAAGGCAGCCACCCCGTTCCACCGCGCGATCGATCACCCAACCATGACCGTGGACCACGTAGCAGCTCTGGCCCGGACCCACGCCCTGATCAATCCCGCCGCCACTCAACGTCAGATCCAGGCCCTGACCGCCCAATTCCTCAAAAAGGCAACCAGC
>DASQCE010000203.1:0-5066 GCA_035634855.1 Mycobacterium sp. | reverse complement strand
CCGAGCCGACCGCGCCGGCCTCCTGCCCGATGCTGGAGTGCGCCGGGCCGTGGATGAGGCCCTTGCTTGCCAACTCGAGCACGTACTCCTCGAAGGCGCGGATTAGCGTCAGGTGGCTGAGCATGTTGGTCAGCAGCTCGGCGGCCGCGGCGTCCCAGTCCTCGGCCGTCGCCGCGATCTGGACCCACGGGGCGGCGGGTTTGAGGTCGGTGTGAGTGCTCATCAGGTTCTCCGGTCGGTGGGTCGGCGATCACAGCTTAAACCATGATTGGATCCAATCCAAGGTCTCTTGAGGATAAACTACGAATACTGATACGGTGAATCGTCCAAATTGGAGCCAAAATGGAGTCGCAATGACCACCGCCTCGACGGGCCTGCCGGGCCTGCGCCGACTGGACCACATCGGCATCACGGTGCCCGATCTGGCCGAAGCGACCGCCTTCCTCGTCGACGTCCTCGGCTGCGAGTACATGTACACACTCGGACCGTTCCGCGACGACACCGGCGACTGGATGCGCGAGCACCTCAACTGCCACCCCCGGGCGGTGATGCGCGAGCTGCACTTCTTCTCCTGCGGCGGGCAGGCGGTGTTCGAGGTGTTCGAGTATGCCGCGCCCGACCAGCGCACCACGCCGCCCCGCAACAGCGACGTCGGCGGCCACCACGTCGCGCTCTATGTCGATGACCTCGATGCCGCGGCGGCATATCTGGAGAGTCGCGGTGTCACCATGCTCGGCGAGCCGACGGTCAGCAAGGGACCCAGTGAGGGCCAGCGCTGGGTCTACTTCCTCGCGCCGTGGGGCATGCAGTTCGAGCTGGTGTCCTACCCTGGCGGCAAAGCGTTCGACCGCCAGAACCGCTGAGGACCGCGACGTGCTCAACACCCCGACCGACAGCCAACGCGTCGCCGACCACCTGCGGGAGCAGATCCTGTCCGGCGCCATCGCGCCCGGCGAGCGCATCCGGCAGGAGGACATCGCGGAGTTCTTCGGGCTGAGCAGGCTGCCGGTGCGGGAAGCGCTGCGGATGCTGGCCGCCGAGGGGCTGACCGAACTGCACGCGAACAAGGGCGCGCGGGTGCCGAAACTGAACATGCGGGAGGTCGAAGTGGTCTACCGGATGCGCGAGTCGCTGGAGCCGCTGGCGCTGTCGGAGAGCCTGGGCGGCCTCGACGCCGCCGACGTCGCCCGGCTGCGCGAGATTCAGCGCGACATCGAGTCCAACAACGACATTCAGCGGTTCCTCGACCTGGACAGGTCGTTTCACCTGAGCAGCTACAGCGCCTGTTCGATCGAGCCGTTGCGCTCGATGGTGGTGCGGCTGTGGAACACCACCCAGCCCTATCGGCGGGCGTTCGTCACGCTCTCCGGCCCGGGCCGGATGTGGGTCGTCAACGCCGAGCACAACCTGCTCATCGACGCGATCGAGCGCCGTGACCCCGTGGACGCGGAGAACATCCTTCGCGGCCACATCCGGCGCACCCGCATCGAATTGGCCGCCCACCCGGATATCTTCGACCCCTAAAGTTGCGCCATTTCATCGATCTGGGTGTGACGACTACGAGGCCAGTCTGGCCTTGACCTCAGCCCCGCTTGGGTTGGTCAGCGTTGAGCCGTCGGCGAACTTCAGCGTCGGCACCGTCTGATTGCCGCCGTTGACGGAGGCCACGAACTCGGCCGCTGACGGATCGGCTTCAATGTCGACCTCTTTGAAGGAGATCCCCTCCGCCTTCAAAACCTTCTTCAGGCGGAAGCAATAGCCACACCACGAGGTGGTGTACATGGTCAAAGAGCTCATAAGCCTGTCAACGTATCTGATACCGCCAACATGCCCGCGCCGCGCCCGGAGTTTGTCACATCTCCCTGCCAAGATGGAGCGCATGTCGGTCGAGGCTCCTACGTCGCGCGACGAACTCATCGGTGACCTCGACGACGAACAGCGCGAAGCCGTCCTGGCCGCCCGTGGTCCGGTGTGCGTGCTGGCCGGCGCCGGGACCGGCAAGACCCGCACGATCACCCGCCGCATCGCGCAGCTCGTCGCGGCGGGACATGTCGCACCGCATCAGGTACTGGCGGTGACGTTCACCCAGCGCGCCGCGGGCGAGATGCGCGCCCGGCTGCGCGCACTCGACAACGGTGTCGGCACTGGTTCCGTGCAGGCGGTGACGTTTCATGCCGCCGCCCGCCGCCAGCTGTCGTACTTCTGGCCGCGCGTCGTCGGCGACACCGGATGGCAGCTGCTCGACACGAAGTTCGCGGTCGTCGCCCAGGCCGCTAACCGCGCGGGCCTGTCGACGAGCACCGACGACGTGCGCGACCTCGCCGGCGAAATCGAATGGGCCAAGGCGTCTTTGATCAGCCCCGAAGCGTATGCCGCCGCGGTCGCGCAGGCCGGCCGCGACATCCCGTTCGACGCCGCGAAGATCGCGACGGTCTACGCCGGATACGAATCGCTCAAGGCCCGTCGTGACGGCATGGCCCTGCTCGACTTCGATGACCTGCTGCTGCACACCGCGGCCGCGATCGAAAACGACGATGCGGTCGCACAGGAATTCCGCGACCGCTACCGCTGCTTCGTCGTCGACGAGTATCAGGACGTCACCCCGCTGCAGCAGCGGGTGCTGGACGCCTGGCTCGGCAGCCGCGACGACCTCACCGTCGTCGGCGACGCCAACCAGACGATCTACTCGTTCACCGGCGCCACGCCGCGCTATCTCCTCGACTTTTCCCGGCGGTATCCCGACGCCGCGGTGGTGCGCCTGGAGCGTGACTACCGGTCCACCCCTCAGGTGGTGTCGCTCGCCAACCGCGTGATCGCGGCCGCCCGCGGCCGGATGGCAGGCAGCAAGCTGCACCTCGTCGGGCAGCGCGACCCCGGGCCGAACCCGACGTTCACCGAACACACCGACGAGGCGGCCGAGGCCGCCGCGGTCGCCAAGAAGATCAAGAACCTGATCGACTCGGGCACAGCGGCCTCGGAGATCGCGGTGCTCTACCGCATCAACGCCCAGTCGGAGGTCTACGAAGAGGCGCTCACCGAGGCCGGTGTCCCGTTCCAGGTGCGCGGCGGCGAGGGCTTTTTCAGCCGCCAGGAGATCCGCCAGGCACTGCTGGCGCTGCAGCGCGCCGCCGAACGCGATGTCGATGGAGTGGGGGCACTCCCCTCGCAAGCTGGGGGCCCACCCGCTTGCGGGGGACTACCCGACATCGTGCGCGCCATCCTCGAACCCCTGGGCCTCACCGCTGAACCACCGCCGGGCACCCGGGCCCGTGAGCGGTGGGAGGCACTGAGCGGGCTCGCCGAACTCGTCGATGAGGAAGTGGCGCAACGGCCGTCGCTTGACCTGCCCGCGATGCTTGCCGAGCTCCGTCAGCGCGCCGACGCACGCCACCCACCGGTCCTTCAGGGCGTCACCCTGGCATCGCTGCACGCCGCCAAGGGCCTGGAGTGGGATGCGGTCTTCCTGGTCGGGTTGGCCGACAACACGCTGCCCATCTCCCATGCACTGGCGCACGGTCCCGACAGTGAACCGGTCGAAGAGGAACGTCGGTTGCTCTATGTCGGGATCACTAGGGCCAGAACGCATTTGGCGCTCAGCTGGGCGTTGGCAAGGGCGCCGGGCGGTCGGCAGAGCCGACGGCCGTCACGCTTCCTCAACGGCATCGCCCCGCAATCGCCCAGCGACGCCACCCCGAACCGGCCTCGACGACCACGCGGCGCGACACCTCGCTGCCGTGTCTGCAATAACACTCTGACCACGCCACCCGCGATCATGCTGCGCCGCTGCGAAAGCTGTCCGTCCGACATCGATGAGGAGCTGCTCGTCGAGCTGAAGGACTGGCGGCTGCGCACCTCGAAGGAGATGAGTGTGCCGGCCTATGTGGTGTTCACCGACAACACGTTGATCGCGATCGCGGAGACCCTGCCGACCGACGATGCCGCGCTGGTCTCGATCCCGGGCATCGGCGCGCGCAAGCTCGAGCAATACGGTCCCGACGTGCTCGCGATGGTCAAAGGCCGCCAATCGTCGTAAAGATCATGCCAAAACCGCAGGTCAGAAAATCGCTTGTCTGTGCAGGCTGATACGCTTAGCCTCAAAGTCACGAGAGTGACGTGACTCCCGCGAATTGGCGTAGACGAGAGGAGGGTGCCGAGATCATGGCGAACATCAACGCGTTCACCGGCGTAGGCGTTGCCGGCATGTCGCGGACCCTCCACGCCGCCGAGGCTGCCGCTGCCGCGGCGCATCCCGCGTTTTGGGCGCACGCCGCCGCTGGTGCCGCAGCTGCCATTCCGCCGCAGCGCGAGCGCCGCACCGCCACCGCGACTGGACAGTCCGTGGATCGGGGCACCACCTAGGTAGAGCCTCGAATGAAGCCGAAAGGCCACGGACCCGCAGTCAAGGATCCGTGGCCTTTAGTCGTTAGGACACCGAAGACCTGGTCACGGACCCATCAGAAGACAGATGGCCGACGAAACAACGACCAGGAAGCAGAGGGTGTAGTCATGTCGACTGCGATTAGCGCTTGCGCGAAGAGCGTCGAATCAGGGACATGCCGTGAAAGAACGATGCTGTCGGTGCCGTGTCATGTCGGTGACCCCGACCTGTGGTTCGCTGAAAACCCGCTTGACCTCGAGCGCGCCAAGGCGCTGTGCGCGGAATGCCCGATCCGCCGCGAGTGCCTGTCCGCGGCGCTGGAGCGCCAAGAGCCGTGGGGCGTGTGGGGTGGCGAGATCCTCGAGCGCGGCACGATCATTGCGCGCAAGCGTCCGCGTGGACGGCCACGCAAGAACACAGTGGAAAGCCCGGCAGCTGCGTAAGCGCTGCCGGGGTTTCCCGTTTCAGGCGTCGAAATTACCGCGGCCGGCTCAAGCCGCTTCTTCAGCGAATCCTGGAATCAGTTCTTTGGCAAGGGCTTTGGTCCGAATATACGCGTCAAGCTGACAGGCGATCGCGACGTTGGAGGCGATCACCCGAAATGGGATCGCGAGCTTGGCGGGGATGTCCATCTGGCGCGCGGCTTTGATCTGCGCCACCGACCTGTCCATGTTGACCGTGGTCATCT
>DASQCE010000202.1:0-2550 GCA_035634855.1 Mycobacterium sp. | reverse complement strand
TCCGGCGGTGCCCGGCTGGCCGAGGGCGTGCGGGCACTGCACGCTGTCGGGCTGGTGTTCGAGGCCATGATCCGGGCGTCGGGCTACATCCCGCAGATCTCGGTGGTGGTTGGCTTCGCCGCCGGCGGCGCCGCCTACGGGCCGGCGCTGACTGACGTCATCGTGATGGCCCCTCAGAGCCGGGTGTTCGTCACCGGCCCCGACGTGGTGCGCAGCGTAACCGGCGAGGACGTCGACATGGCCACACTGGGCGGACCGGACACCCACCACAAGAAGTCAGGCGTGTGCCACATCGTCGCCGACGACGAACTGGACGCCTACCAGCGCGGTCGCCGGCTGGTCGGATTATTCTGCCAGCAGGGCCATTTCGACCGCGCCAAGGCCGCGGCCGGCGACACCGATCTGCATGCACTGCTGCCCGAGTCGGCGCGTCGAGCCTACGACGTGCACCCGCTGGTCACCACGCTGCTCGATCAGGATGCTCCGTTCGAGGAGTTCCAGGCCAAGTGGGCCCCGTCGATCGTGGTGGGCCTGGGCCGGCTGTCGGGTCGTACCGTCGGGGTGCTGGCCAACAACCCTCTGCGGCTGGGTGGCTGTCTGAACTCCGAAAGTGCCGAGAAAGCAGCCCGTTTCGTGCGGCTGTGCGATGCGTTCGGCATCCCATTGGTAGTCATCGTTGACGTGCCCGGCTACCTGCCCGGCGTCGGCCAGGAATGGGGCGGGGTGGTGCGCCGCGGCGCCAAACTGCTGCACGCCTTCGGCGAAGCCACCGTTCCGCGCGTCACCCTGGTCACCCGAAAGATCTACGGCGGGGCCTACATCGCGATGAACTCCCGCTCGCTGGGCGCGACCAAGGTGTTCGCCTGGCCCGATTCGAAGGTCGCGGTGATGGGCGCCAAGGCCGCCGTCGGCATCCTGCACAAAAGGAAACTAGCCGCCGCCCCGGAGCACGAACGCGATGAGCTGCACGAGCAGCTCGCCGCCGAACACGAGAAGCTGGCCGGCGGGGTGGACTCCGCCATCGAGATCGGCGTGGTCGACGAGACAATCGATCCGGCACACACCCGTAGCAAGCTGACCCAAGCGCTGGCCGAAGGCCCGCCCCGGCGTGGCCGACACAAAAACATCCCGCTGTAGCGGTTTCCGCGGAATAGCATTCCCGGTCGTTACCGCGTGAGGCATTGAGAGGTCGATGAGGGGGCGCCGTTCGGCATCGGTGGCGTCGAGTTTGCGGTCCAGCCGGGCCAGTTCGGCGGCGAGGAGTTCGTCATCGGGGGTCGGGGTTGTCAGCGTGACTGCTTGTTCGCCGGCCAGCAGTAGGCCCGGGGCCGTGATGGCGGTGCGGAGGTGGTCGAATACGAAGGCGTCGAGGGCGTCTGCGCGGATGGGGTCGTGGTTGCGGCAGTGGTAGTAGCGGTGTCAGGTGCCGTTGCGGCAGGCCCCGATCGTGCCGATGGCGTACTCGTTTGTTCTCGATTACACCGAGAGAGGTCAGGTTATGGCGCTGCTCACAGCAGCCATACCACTTTCGACCAGAGAAATTCACGACTGCAGTTCGGCAGATGTTGTGTTGCGTTGGCCGATTTCATGCCACGCTTCGGCCCACGACCATTGTCCCGACACCTGGGGGGTGGCACATGCCGCACTTAGCCGCGCCGGCCGCATTCGTTTCATTGGCGCTCGCGCCGCTGGTGGTCGGCCTCGCGGGGTGTCCCACGGCGGTCGCCCAGACCGTGACCGTCGACAAAGAGGCGGTCGCCAGCGCGGTGAGCGATCAACTCGCCAAACAGGTGGGGCGTCCCCCTGATTCGGTGACCTGCCCGGAGGACTTGGAGGGTGTCGTAGGCACCCAGCTGCGGTGCGAGCTCGTGGCCGGCAATGACACCTACGGCGTGACGGTAACGGTCACCAGCGTCAAAGGCACGACCGTCAACTTCGGTATCGCGGTCGACGACAAACCGAAAAAACCGCAATAACTGGCCTGGTGAGGCCTCGCCGTCGGCGGCGCGGGCGTACGCCTTGCCGTCGCCGACATGGCGGCAGCGATTCGAACTTGCTCGATTTGATCTGGTCGACCATCCACTAAGCAACCTCAGATGCCGTAGCCAACTGGCCAGGTTAGCTATCGGCGCACGATCACGTACTCGACGTGAGCGGTATGGCGAGAGCCGTTGTAGATCCCGGGATCTCCGTCGATGGCGTACCGCTTGCCTTGCCAATCGACCTGTGACTGGGCACCGAGGACACCGGAGTATCCGACCAGCCGTAGCCAGTACTTCGATTCGGTCTCGAAGCCCACGGTCTGGTGTTCAGTCGATGTCATCGGCTGGACGACCGCGCGGACACGACACCGACAGACGACGGACGGGTCCGGGTGTTACAGTCCGCGGCGGTAAATACACTGTCACCGTCTCAGTCCCTCTGTGGAGTAGTGACACATCAGCCTCCCATCCCAGTTGCGATTACGTATGTCATCAGAGTTTGTGTCCATGTGCTGCTCGGCCGTGCGGATTTTCTGTCTGAGCCAGCAGCTCCTCGTCGGTCAAAAGA
>DASQCE010000201.1:0-24415 GCA_035634855.1 Mycobacterium sp. | reverse complement strand
TGGAAGGCGCTCATCGACACCGGCGGGCGCAGCGCGCTGCGTGGGCTGCGCCACTTCGTCAGTGACATGGCATCGGCGCCCCGGGTGCCGTCGATGGTGGAGCCCGACGCGTTCACGCTGGGCAAGACCATCGCGGTCACCCAAGGATCGGTGGTCTTTCGCTGTGAGGAATTCGAGCTGATCCAGTACGCCCCGCAAACCGAGAAGGTCTTCTCGGCCCCGCTGCTCATGGTGCCACCGGTGATCAACAAGTTCTACATCATGGACATCTCACCCGGCCGCAGCATGATCGAGTACTTTCTGCGACAAGGCATCCAGGTCTTCGCGATATCGTGGCGCAATCCCACTGCGGAACACAGGAATTGGGGTTTCGACACTTACGGCCAGGCGATCCTGAACGCACTGGACGCCGTCGAGAAGATCACGCAGTCTGATCGCACGCATCTGCAGGCATCCTGCTCCGGAGGGATTCTCGCCGCAATGACCGCCGCGCATCTCAACGCGACGGGGGAGGGCCGGCGGCTCGCCGGGCTCACGTTGATGGTGACGGTTCTCGACCAGACGAAGGCCGGTTTCGCTGCCGCAGCCATCGACGAGGAAGCCGCGAACATCGCCATCGCATTGTCGGAGCGCAAGGGTTATTTGGACGGCCGATCACTGGCGGAGGTGTTCGCCTGGTTGCGGCCGACGGACCTCGTGTGGCGTTACTGGGTGAACAACTACGTCGAGGGCAAATCGCCCGCGGCCTTCGACGTCCTGTACTGGAACGCCGACACCACAAGGATGGCCGCGGCGTTACACCGCGACATGGTGACGATGGGTCTGCACAATTCGCTGGCCACGCCCGGTGCCGTCAGCATGCTGGGCACCCCGGTGGACCTCAACCAGTTGACCACCGATGCCTATGTGGTGGCGGGGATCGCCGACCACATATCGCCGTGGCAGGCCTGCTATCGCAGCGCCCGGCTGCTTGGTATCAGGAACCTGCGCTTTGTGCTGTCGTCCAGCGGTCACATCGCCTCCCTGGTGAACCCGCCGGGTAACCCGAGGGCCAGCTATCGGCTGGGCAGCGTGGACGAGCCCGATCCGGAGTTCTGGGTGGAATCGGCCGAGCAGCACACCGATTCGTGGTGGCCCGACTTCGTCGCTTGGCTTGGCGAGCGCAGCGGCGAAAAGAAGGACGCACCCCAGTCGCTCGGCGGCGCGGGCATGGTGCCGTCGGAACCCGCCCCCGGCACCTACGTACTGGACCACTGACGATCGCGAGAGGCTTTGTATGACAACGATTCTCGAAGCGCCGACTGACCTGCTCAAACTGGTCGGACAGCGACTTGGCACCACCGACTGGATGAAGGTGACGCAGCAGCAAGTCGACCAGTTCGCCGAGGCCACCGGCGATCGCCAGTGGATCCACACCGACCCGGATCGCGCGGCGAAGGGTCCGTTCAGGGGCACCATCGCGCATGGCTACCTGACGCTCTCGCTTGCCCCCGCCGTGATCTCGCAGGTATTGGAGATCCGCGAGCTGACGGCGGCGTTGAACTACGGGCTGAACAAGGTGCGCTTCCCGACTCCGGTCCGGGTTGGTGCCCAGATCCGCGCTGCGGTCACCGTGATGAGTGCCCAGCAGAAGACCTCGGGGGTCGAATCGGTGTTCACCGTGACGTATGAGATCGACGGCGAAGACCGCCCCGCCTGCGTCGCCGATGTCATCGTGTTGTACCCATGACGGCCGCGGCTTCAGAGAGCTTGACCGTTGAACACCTGATCCCGGTCCTCGGCCAGCAGATCCGGGTAAACGTACGCGAGGGCACAGGCATTCCGCTGGTGTTGTGTAACGGCATCGGAGCCAGCCTCGAGGTGCTCGATCCGCTCGTGGCGCATCTGGATCCCGACACGACCGTGGTGCGGTTTGATGTTCCTGGCAGTGGTGGTTCACCGAATTCGCCGCTGCCGTATGGGTTTCCGTATCTAGCGGCCGTTCTTGGTCGGCTGCTCAAGAAGGTTGGGCTCAACGGCGAGGTGGATGTTCTGGGCTTGTCGTGGGGCGGCGCGCTGGCCCAGCAGTTCGCGTTTCAGAACCCGCGTCGCTGCCGGCGGCTGATCCTGGTGTCCACCGGCACGGGTGCAATCATGGTGCCTGGAAACCCGTTGGTGCTGGCGAAGATGCTGACCCCGCGGCGGTTCTTGGATCACAACTACGCCGCCACGATCGCTGGTGATCTCTATGGTGGAACCGTGCGCAATGACGCGTCTCTGATCAAGCAGTTGTTCGACCGCCAGCTGATGGCCGGTTCGCGGGTGGGCTACCTGCATCAGCTTCTCGCGGGGGCGGTGTGGACCAGCCTGTTCGCCTTACCGCTGGTCCGCCAACGGACGTTGATCATTGCTGGACACGACGATCCTGTCGTACCAGTGGCCAACGCCAAGATCATGGCGCGTTTGCTACCCCACGCGACGGTGTACATGCATGCCGGCGGCCACGTCGACCTGATCACCAACGCCGCCGAATTGGCGCCGGTGATCGAGAGTTTCAGAGATCAACCGGACTGAGGGAGCGCCGATGAGCACCGCGACCACTACCGACAGCGCTGACTTTTACGCACTTGAGGCGCTGCTCGACGACGACGAGCAAAACTTCCTCCATCGTGTACGGGACTTCATGAAATCTGAGGTCGAGTCGAGTGTCAATCAGCATTGGCAGCGGGGAAGCTTTCCATTCGAGATCGTGCCCGGCTTCCGGCAACTCGGGTTGGCAGGACTGCCGTACCAGGGATTCGGTTGTCCCGGAAGGTCGTTCCTTCTCGACGGCATGGTAGCGATGGAACTCGCCCGCACGGACCCTTCGATCGCCACATTCGCGGGGGTGCACGGCGGATTGTCGATGGGCTCGATCTATCTGTGCGGCAGCGAGGAACAGAAGCAACAATATCTGCCGGACATGGCCCGCTTCGACAAGATCGGGGCGTTCGGTCTGACGGAGCCCGACGTCGGTTCCGGCGCCTCCGGCGGCCTGACGACGACGGCTCGCAAGGACGGGGATTCGTGGATTCTCAACGGGCAGAAGAAATGGATCGGCAACGCCACCTTCGGCGACCTCACGATTATCTGGGCCAAAGACGTCGCCGACGGCCGGGTCAAGGGATTCATCGTCGCCAACGACACCCCGGGGTTCTCGACCACCAAACTGGTAGACAAGATTGCCCTGCGCATCGTGCAGAACGCCGTCATCACCCTCGACGATGTCAGGGTCTCCGAGGATGACCGGTTGCAGAACGCGAACTCGTTCCGCGACACCGCTGAGGTGCTGCGGATGACCCGGGCCGGGGTGGCGTGGATGGCGGTCGGCTGTGCGCGCGGTGCCTACGAGAACGCGCTGACGTACGCGCTTTCCCGCGAACAGTTCGGCCGACCGATCGCCGGCTTCCAACTGGTGCAGGACCTCCTGGTGCGGATGCTGGGCAACATCACCTCGTCGTGGGCATTGTGCGCGCGACTGTCGCAGTTGCAGGACGAGGGCCGCGCCGAGGATCGGCATTCTTCCCTGGCCAAGGCTTGGTGCACGGTCAGGATGCGTGAAACCGTTGGATACGCCCGGGAACTGCTAGGTGGTAACGGAATTCTGTTGGAGCACAACGTCGGACGTTTCGTCGCCGACGCCGAAGCCATCTACTCCTACGAAGGCACCCGGGAGATGAACACGTTGATCGTCGGGCGCTCCATCACCGGCCTCAGTGCGTTCGTGTAGATGGAGGACAATACCGAAATGACCGACCCGACCGAGCGGATTCGGGAGATCCTCGAGCGTCACCACCCATACGGCGAGTCCGGCCATGCCCGTCATGTAGCGGAGGACATCGTCGAGCAGCTGAAACTACGCCGGGAGAACGTCGAAGACAAGATGCGGTATGTCAGTGCGTGGTTCGACAACGAGCTGACGAATCTCGAAGGTGCGGAATGACTGTCCTCAGAGGCCAGGCTTGGCGGCAACGCGACCACTGGCGACGGCCTCGCTCAGGGCCGTGTAGTCGCGCTCGTTCTGTTCGGCGTACGCCTCGGCGAACTGGGTGAACGCGATGTCGGCGGCCTCACCGCTGCCGAGATAGCCTGCGATCGCGATGCGATCACCACTGCGGGCATGTGCGCGCGCGAGGACATGGGCGCACGATCGACCGTAATCGGCAAGTAGCTGTGGGCTCATCGATTCCACGCTTACCGATTCCTTCCAATCGCGCAGCTGACGCACGTAGTAGTCGCCTTCGTGGCCGTCTGGGCCGACGCCCCGCAGCCAGCCCAGCAGGATGTCGCTGCTGGCCTGCATCAGCCGTTCACCCTGCACCACTCGCTCGGCGGCGTTGGCGTAGCGGCAAGCGCCGAGATAGCGCTCCAGCACTGACGGTTCGGCCTCCTTGACCTGCATCAGCAAGGGATCGCTGTCATCACGCCCCAACAGCAGTACCAGCCACGCTCGGGTGCCGACGCTGCCCACGCCGACAACCTTCCGGGCTCCTCCGGCGAAGCGGAATCGGCTGACAAGCGCGCGACGGCTGGCGTCAAGGCTCTGCCGATACTGGTCGACGAGGTCACTCATCTGTTGTTCGTACAGTCGGGCCTGCGCCTCGCCGACGAGCTCCTCGATCGGAATGAGCAGTGGCGGATCGCTGGCCAGCCGGCGCCGCCCGTTGACAACCCGGGTCAGCTTCGACAGTGCCTGGAGGTTGTCGCGGGTGTGGGCCTTGGCCGCCGTGCGCCGGATCGCTTGGCCGTATGTGTGATCGACATCGGCCTCGAGCGTATCGTCGACGACTATGTGGTCATACCACACGTCGAGCTCGCCCATCGTGGCAAGCGTTCGCATCCGATCGCGGTAAGCCTGTGCGCAGGCGCGCAAGACGCGCTCACGCTCTTCTCGATCAAAGCCGTTCTCCTGTGCGACGATCGCGACGCTTGCCGCAAGCCGCTTGACGTCCCACTCCCAGGGCCCCGGCAGTGTCTCGTCGAAGTCGTTGACGTCGAAGACCAGGCTTCTCTCGGGCGATGCGAACAGGCCGAAGTTCGACACATGCGCGTCGCCGCATAACTGCGCGGTAAGGCCGCTATGCGGGGCTGACGCTAAGTCGCAGGCCATGAGCAGAGCCGCGCCGCGGAAGAATGCGAACCGCGATTGCAGCATCCGTCCGTATCGCACCGGCACCAGGTCGGAGATCCGCGAGCGGGCTTGTGACTCAAGCAAATCGACCGGGTCCGGGCGGTCCTGTGCTGCAACGAAATCTGCAAGCGCCGACCTGGGCAGCACCGATCGCCGGCCTCTGCCCAGGTCGTGTCGCTCTTGGATGGATGCCGTCAATTAGACCCCGAGTGCCGCGGCCGCCTTTTGTGCATATATGGCGTCAAGCACAGCGTATTCGGCCTCTTCGACCGCGTCCAGCGCGAAATCGATCGCATCGTAGGCGTACGCCTCGGCCATTTCGGCATCCGTCGCGGCGTCTTTGGCATCGATCTTTGCCTTGACCCGGTCGGCGCGTGCCCGCACCTCGGCCACGTGGGCTTGCCACTTGTCGCGGAGCTGTTGCCAGTGCGACGACGCGTTGTCCCTGGCGTCATCCGCCTTGTCCTTCAACCGATCGGCCGCGGCGTCCGCGCGTTTACGCGCGCTGGCGACGTCGGCTTCGAGCTGGTCCCTGGTCCGCTCATTGGCCGCCCTCAGTTGGTCGGTTGCGGCTTTCGCCTTGTCCGAGATCTTCTCGAATTGTGTGCTCAGATCACCGTCAGCCATCAAAGCTCCTATGTGAGTGAAAGCGGGCTCTCCGCCCACAGTGAATCGTCGGTGCTGCCGATTGACCCGTCATTGTTTTGTGGGACACCATCGGCGGCCGAAGATTAGTGGCGGCGATAATGGCCATCGCCGATCTGCACCGGAACAACGTGACGTCCTTCGCGCCGATCTACGCTCAATGACCATGGCGGTCCCGGATATCGACGCACAGGTGATGGAAATCGGCTCAGTCGTCGGGCGTCACCTCGACGAGATGGCCGAACAGGTTGCATCCTCGGTGAGAGCCAACGTCGAGTTCTACAAGGACACCAACGTCGTGAGTGCTGATGAGCTGTTGTCCAGCAGTACAGAAAACATCCGGTTTCTGTTCAATGGACTTCGCGACGGTGCCACCTTTGACACGTCACCTGCCGTTGTCACCGGAACCAATCGCGCAGCCGCTGGGGTGCCTCTTCCCGTCGTCATGGACGCGTTCCGCGTTGCCTTGCATCACCTGTGGGATGCCATGATCGGGGTGGCGGGGGGACAGGCAAACATCGGCCGCGACGCGCTCTTGCGAGCGACCGCCCTGCTCTGGCAGGCACAGGACGTTTACACCGACGCGATGACGGCAGCGTACCGCCGCCAGGCAATGCATCAGGCGCTGGCGGATGAAGCCGAACGTTCCGCGCTGACCGAGGCGTTGCTCCAGGCTCGGGTCACCGACGACCGCAGCCTGTGGGAAGTTGCACAGCTCCTGCGACTACCCCAGAAAGGTCCATATGTGGTGATCGCGGCCCAGTGCCCGTCCGTTGGCAAGCAGGCACTTCCGGGAATCCATGACATGCTGCGCAGCATCGACATCTTCTCCTCCTGGCGGTTGCTGCCCGATCTGCAGACCGGCATTGCGCACATCCCGGGCGACACCGAACGCGGTGCCCTGCTGGAACTACTCGGCCGAGTAGCGACCACTTCCGTCGGAGTCAGTCCCGAGTTCGAGGATCTCGCCGATACCGCCGAGGCCCTGCGGTACGCACGCGTGGCGGTAAACGCTCGGGGCAGGGGACCAGGCGCGGTGACAGTCTTCGACGACTCGGTTATCGCAGTTGCGGCAGTGAGCGCTCCGGAGGTGGCGGCGAAGGTGGCCGACCTCGTTCTCGGCGCCTTCGGCGACATGACAAGTGACGAACAGGACGTTCTGTTCGACACGTTCCGGGCGTGGGTGGACAACGACGGGTCGATCCCGAACACGGCCACGCAGCTTTACTGCCATCCCAATACGGTGCGCTACCGGCTGCACCGCATCGAGGAACGTACCGGGCGGTCGCTGTCTGCGCCGCGTGAACTCGCCGAACTCTGCCTGGCATTCGAGATCTACCAAGACAGTTGGTAGCGCTCAGCCGACCCCGAGGGGTGTCTCGGTCGCTCCGACACCACCGCAAGGCCGGCAAGCGCTGAACATGTAGGCAGTTACCTCACGTACGTCGACACGATGTCGATGGCGACATCAACAGCCGGGCAGGGTTGTCGGCGGGCACATCGACATTGGCCGCGCCTCGTCAAAGGATTGCCTGGTGGGCGGAAGACCCCACCTATCGACGGTAGCCGTCCGGATTGGACGACAAGGAGTGGTTGAGTTGCTAAACGCAAGCGTAGACGAGACAAATGGAGTCACGAAACCTGTTCTCGGGCAACAGCTGTGGAAATGGGCCCTCGTGGCGGGCGTGCTAACGACTGTCTTAGGCGGCATCGTGCTTGCCTGGCCCGGCCCGACGATCCTCGTCGCCTCGACATTGTTCGGGGTGTACCTACTGTTGACCGGGTTCATCGGGCTGTTCATGGCTTTCACGCTGCCCAGTTCGGCTGCCATGCGCATTCTGCTGTTCATCAGCGGAGCGCTGTCAGTGGTACTGGCAATCCTGTCTTTCCGCCACTTCGGCGATGGGTACGCGATTCTTCTGCTGTCGCTGTGGATAGGAATCGGGTTTATCTTTCAGGGTGTTTCGGCCATCGCCGCAGCGATCGGCGATTCGAATCTGCCAGGGCGTGGTTGGTCTGTCGTCCTTGGCGTCATCTCCGTGATCGCCGGCCTCGTTGTTCTTGCTTGGCCTTTCGATTCGATCGTCGTGCTTGTGTTGGTTGCCGGCGTGTGGCTCGTCGTGCTCGGTGTGGTCCAGATCATCCAATCGTTCCAGATCCGCAAGGACGCGAGGACGGTACGCGAAGCCATTGATTCCGTGTCTAAGCGGTTCACGGCCAGGTGATGATGGTGGACTCCGAGTTGAGTGCACGGTTCGAACGTGAGGTTGTTCCCCTTCACGACTCCCTGTATCGCCAAGCGCGGCGCATGAGCCGGAACCATGCGGATGCAGAAGACCTGCTGCAGGAGACCATGATGAGGGCGTACGCCGGTTTCGAATCGTTCCGTTCCGGCAGCAACGTGAAAGCATGGGTGTTCCGGATTCTCACCAACACGTACATCAACGGCTACCGAAGGGAACGTCGTCAACCGGTGCAGTGCTCCACGGATCAGGTCACCGAGCAGTCGTTGGCAGCGGCCTATGCCCGTTCCACGCCTGGACAGCGGTCGGCCGAGGATCATGTTCTGGATTCGTTGCCGGACAAAGACATCGAGGCGGCGATGCAGACGCTGCCGCCGCAGTTTCGCGAGGTTGTCTACTACGTCGATGTCGAGGGCTTCCGTTACCAAGAGATCGCAGCGATGATGAAGACTCCGCGGGGAACCGTGATGTCGCGGCTTCACCGCGGTCGGAAGCGGCTCCGGGTAGCGCTCACTGCTGACGGCGGCTGACGTGATGTCGGACTCGAGGCCAGGTGCCGGGCAGGCACGTCCCCCCACTCACCGTGCGACGAAGGCAAAGCGGCACCGTCTTGGTAGTGGCGGCGGACTGCTCTTGCGGGTTCTTTTGCTGGCAATGGTTTCTGTGGCGGTTGGTGCGGCTGGCGCCTTGCTTCTTCATCCGCCCGCAGTCGCCAGCCAATCCCTGATTCCTGATTACGTGAGCCCCCGGTCGGGGGCGGATATGGGCGCTTCCTCGGTCGAGCAGGTCGTCGCCAAGGTGTTGCCCAGTGTGGTGACACTGGAATCGAGTCTGGGTGACGAGTTCGAACAAGGCTCCGGCATCATCCTCACCCAGGATGGGCTGATCATGACCAATCGCCATGTTGTAGCCGCCGCCGACCCCGGCGGACGGCACGACTCGACAAACACCATGGTCACGTTCAGCGACGGTCGGAAGGCTCCGTTCAGCGTTGTCGCTACCGACCGCAGAAGCGACGTCGCCGTTATTAGAGTGCAAGGGATTTCAGGGCTCACCCCAATTACCTTCGGCACTTCGGCCGGCCTCCGCGTCGGTCAGCCGGTGGTGGCCGTGGGCTCACCGCTCGACCTGGAGGACACCGTCACAACGGGCATCATCAGCGCGCTGAACCGACCGGTGTTCACCGCCGGCGCAGCGGATGGAGAGTTCGCGGCGTTCGACGCAATCCAGACCGATGCCGCACTCAATCCGGGTAGTTCCGGCGGGCCGCTGTTCGACATGAACGGTGAGCTCATCGGGATGAACTCGGCGATGGCGGCGCTGGGCACCGGCGGCGACTCCGGGGACCCCCAGAAAGGGTCGATCGGGATTGGCTTCGCCATTCCCATCGATCACGCGAAGCGCATCGCGTCGGAACTCGTCGCCATGGGTACCGCATCGCATGGTTGGCTTGGCGCACAGGTCAGCAACGGGGCAGGTACCGAGGGCGCCACGGTTGTCGGTGTCGCCGCGGATAGTCCCGCCGCGGCGGCGGGACTATCCAATGGCGCGTTGGTGACGAGGATCGATGACCAACCGATTCCAAATGCAGAGTCGTTCGTCGCGATTGTGCAATCAAAGGCGCCAGGCGCACATGTGACGATGGCATTCTTCGATCCATCGGGTGATGCCAGGACCGCCACTGTCACCCTGGGGACAGATGCAGGTCGAGGCTAGCCTGTGTTCGCCACTACAGCATCACGGTTCTCGAGTTATTCGCTTGGATAGTGACGCCGACCACTGCAGGTGCAAGTATGCCTCAAAGGCGTCAGGAGGACGGCGAGCGATATGACAACGACCGCAGGGGCGGAGCGGCAGCGCGTAAGTGGTTTCGGTCGCCTCGACCTTGGTCTGCACCAGGCCAGCGACTGGTATCTGTGGGGCCCGTACCTCAGCGAAAGGCAATGGGGCACAGTTCGCGAGGATTACAGCCCCGACGGGGATGCCTGGAACTATCTGCCGCACGACCACGCGCGCTCGCGAGCGTACCGATGGGGCGAGGACGGGCTCGCCGGCTTTTGTGACATCGAGCAGCGGTTATGCGTGGCGCTGGCCTTTTGGAACGGACGTGACCCGATCCTCAAGGAGCGGCCGTTCGGGTTGACCGGCGCGGAGGCCAATCATGGCGAGGACGTCAAGGAGTACTGGTGGTATCTCGATGCGGTGCCCAGCCACGCCTGGAATAGCTGGCGCTACCACTACCCGCAGCGGGCTTATCCCTACCAACAACTTCTGGATGAGAACCGGCGCAGTGGGAAGCTGGATCCCGAGTACGAGTTGCTCGACACCGGGATCTTCGACGACGACCGCTACTGGGTCGTCGACGTCCAGTACACCAAGGCGGATCCGACCGACATACTGATGACGATCAGCGTGACCAACGCCGGGCCCGACACGGAACTGCTGCACCTGCTTCCGACCATGTGGTACCGCAACACGTGGTCCTGGGACGACGATGGATCCCGACCGACGATGGCTGCCACATCGACCGGCACCGTGACTGCGGACCATCCGTTCCTCGGTCAGCTCGAGCTGTTAACCGGACCGGACCCACAGGGTGCCTTCCCGGAGCTACTCTTCTGTGACAACGACACGAATCTTGAACGGCTCTATGGAGTTCCGTCATCCTCACCATGGCCGAAGGACGGAATCAACGACCGCGTCGTCTCGGGTGTGGCTACCGTCAATCCGGAGCGACGCGGCACCAAGTTTGCAGCTTGGTACCGGCTGACGGTGGCTCCCGGCGCGACTGAACAAGTGCGGCTGCGCCTGCGACCGGAAGGCAGCGGCCCAGAGGCGGCGACCGCGCTCGGCGCGGACTTCACCCGGGTAGAAGCGCAACGACGGGCCGAGGCCGACGAGTTCTACGCCGAACTCACGCCTCCCGCAGCATCGGCCGATGAAGCAGCGGTCATGCGACAGGCATTTGCCGGCATGTTGTGGAACAAGCAGTTCTACAACTACCACGTGGCCCGCTGGCTGGACGGCGACCCCAGCCAGCCGCCGCCCCCGGCGCAGCGGCGAGACGGCCGCAACGCCCGGTGGCGCAGCTTTGAGGCGTTCGACGTCATGTCGATGCCCGACACGTGGGAGTATCCGTGGTTCGCGGCCTGGGACTTGGCATTTCATTGCATCGCGCTTGTGCACGTCGATCCCGCGTTTGCTAAGTATCAGCTGTCGCTGTTGTGCCGCGAGTGGTTCCAGAACCCCAACGGCGCCCTGCCCGCTTACGAGTGGGACTTCAATGATGTCAACCCGCCCGTACAGGCATGGGCTGCGCTGGAAGTGTTCGCCATCGACGGCGGCCGCGACTTCGACTTCCTCAGCCGCATCTTCGACAAGCTGCTGGTGAACTTCACCTGGTGGGTGAATCGTGAAGACGCCAACGGCTCCAACCTCTTTGAGGGTGGATTCATGGGGCTGGACAACATCGGCCCCCTTGACCGCTCGCACCTCCCTGTCCACGGGCTCCTCGAGCAGTCTGACGCCACCGGCTGGATGGCAGGCTACGCACTGTCGATGGCCACCATCGCGGCGATCCTGCACGGGTCGGGCCACCGGCCCGCACTCGACCTGGTGCAGAAGTTCCTCGAGCACTTTGCGGGTATCTCGGAAGCCCTTGAGGCGGTCGGTCTTTGGGACGATGAAGACGGCTTTTTCTATGACCGCATCCTGCTGGCTGACGGCAATGCCGTGCCGGTCCGGGTGCGCTCGATGGTCGCCATGATCCCGCTGCTGGCCGCGGCAGTTGTTAACGAGGAGGCCATCGACCGAACGCTTGTGACCGACAAGATGTTCGCTGGCTACCTGCGACGCCATGGGATCGGGGGGACCAAGGAGATGGTCGATGCGGGAATCCTG
This sequence comes from Mycobacterium sp., assembly GCA_035634855.1. GTDB lineage: Bacteria > Actinomycetota > Actinomycetes > Mycobacteriales > Mycobacteriaceae > Mycobacterium. The sequence goes on along the minus strand of DASQCE010000201.1, from coordinate 12,478 downwards.
CGCGGGCAGCCGGGACATCGGCGGCTGTTGGTCGGGGTGACGGGTCTGGATCGCGTCTGGCGGCTCTGCCGAGCCCTGTTCGACCCGGCGGAGTTCCTGTCGCCACACGGCCTCCGTTCCCTGTCCGCCTACCACCGGGAGCACCCATATGTCTTGGACGTGGAGGGTGTGCGTGCAGGAATCGACTACGAGCCGGCGGAGTCGACCACCGCGATGTTCGGCGGCAATTCGAATTGGCGTGGCCCGGTGTGGTTTCCGCTGAACTACCTCGTGGCGACCGCATTGGAGCGCGTCCACGAATTCTTCGGCGATGAACTGACGATCGAGTACCCGACCGGCTCGGGAGCGAAGGTGACGCTCGACGTCGTCGCCGCCGATTTCTGGGAGCGCCTGGTCTCGCTTTTCCTCGTCGACCACGACGGACGACGGCCGTGTTTCGGCGGCGTGCAGCGGATGCAGACGGATCTCCGATGGCGTGACAACCTGCTCTTTCATGAGTACTTCCACGGCGACAACGGGGCCGGCCTCGGCGCGTCTCACCAGACGGGGTGGACGGGGCTGGTCGCCGACGTGATCCGGCGCCGCCACCACGCCTACCCCAAGGCGTCGGAAGTCATCCAGCGCCTGGTTCAGGGAGAGTAGACCGCGTGAGCGCCACCATCCTTCCGGGCCGTCCCGCCCCGCTCGGCGCGACGCCGGGCCCGCAGGGCACGAACTTCGCCGTCTCGTCCAACGGTGACGAGGTCAGGTTGTGCCTGTTCAGTGGCGACGGCAGCGAAACCCAGTTGTTGGTACGGGAGCGTGACGGCGATGTTTGGCACGGGTTCGTCCCCGGTGTGGCGCCGGGGCAGGCCTACGGTTATCGGGTCAGCGGACCGTACGATCGCGCGCGCGGCCAGCGCTATAACCCTGCCAAACTCCTGCTCGACCCATATGCGCGAGCGATCAACGGCGACGTCCGGTTCGGGCCCGAATTGCTCGATTACGCAATGGATAACGCCGGTGCGCCCAGCGCGTTGGATTCAGCGGGTCAGATGCCGCGCAGCGTGGTGACGGCCCCCGCCTCCACGCCGCTGCCGCCTGGGCCGGGCCACGCCCTGGCCGACACGATCCTCTACGAGGTGCACGTGCGCGGGTTCACCGCGAAGCATCCGGGCGTGCCGCCGGAACTGCGCGGCACCTACGCGGGCTTGGCGCACGAGGCGGCGGTGCAACACCTCGTCGACCTTGGCATCACGACGGTCGAGCTGCTGCCGATCCACCACAACGTGCCCGAGTCCTTCCTCGTCGAGCGAGGATTGACGAACTACTGGGGCTACAACACGATCGGCTTCTTCGCTCCGCACGCGGCGTACTCCGCGGCGGTGCGGGCCGGGCGACCCGGAGGGCAGGTCGAGGAATTCCGAAACATGGTCGCGGCGTTGCACGCGGCCGGTTTGGAAGTGGTATTGGACGTCGTCTTCAACCACACTGCCGAAGGGGGCGCCGGTGGCCCGACGCTGTGTCATCGAGGGCTGGACAACGCCGCCTACTACCGACTCGAGCAGAGTGACCTCAGTCGCTACGTCGACACGACCGGGTGTGGCAATTCACTGAACACCGCGGACGCGACAACGCTGCGGATGATCATGGATTCGCTCCGCTACTGGGTGTCCGAGATGGGCATCGACGGTTTTCGGTTTGATCTGGCGCCAACCCTCGGCCGGGAAGACGGTGACTTCGACCCGTTTTCGGCGTTCTTCGACGTCGTCGGCCAGGATCCGATCGTGTCGCAGGTGAAGCTCATCGCGGAGCCGTGGGACGTCGGCCGCATGGACAGCTACGACATCGGCCGGTTCCCGCCGCTCTGGAGCGAGTGGAATGGGCGCTTCCGCGACACCGCGCGCGACTGGTGGCGCAGCCACGATCGGCTGCTACCGGACTTCGCGACGCGCCTGTGCGGATCCGCCGATATCTACGACCGGCCCGACGAAGGGCGCAGGCCCAGTGCATCGGTGAACTTCGTCACCGTGCACGACGGGTTCACCCTCAATGACCTTGTTTCGTACGACCGCAAGCACAACGAAGCGAACACGGAGAACAACCGCGACGGCACCGACGACAACCGGTCCTGGAACTGCGGGGCAGAGGGGCCGACCGGCGACAGTGACGTGAATGCCCTGCGGGAGCGGCAAAAGCGGGCATTCCTTGCGACTCTGCTTCTTTCCGCCGGCGTACCGTTGTTGCTGGGCGGCGACGAGCTCGGCCGCACTCAGCGTGGCAACAACAACGCCTACTGCCACGACGATGAGATCACGTGGTTCGACTGGTCGGCGGTCGACGAGGGCTTACATCGATTTACTAAGGAGCTCATCGCACTGCGCCGCGGCCATCCGGTGTTCCGCAGGCGTCGCTATCTGACCGGCAAGGCGGCCGCGGATCTGGGCTGGTTCACCCCGGCGGGGACCCAAATGACAGCCGAAGATTGGGCCGACCCCGAAGCCCGGAGTGTCGCGTTGTTCATCGACGGCGCAACGGATCCCGACGTCGGTTCCGACGGAACCCCAATGGTCGACGATGACTTCCTCATTATCGTCAACGCGTGGTGGGAACCGTTGACCTTTGCTATCCCGGTCACTCGCCGATGGGATGTCGTCTGCGACAGCTTCGACCCCGCGCGGAAGGTCACTGTCGCGCAAGAGCTTACGGTCGGGCCGCGGTCATTCGTGATCTTGCAGTCGCCGTCGAGCTGAGCTTCGGACACGGCATCACACGGTGGCATGCTCGTCGCGATGTCCGTATCACGGACCTCCAATATCGGCGTGATAGATCACGTCGCGAAATTGCTGAGGTAGTGCTCGCGTCGCCTCCCGCCGACCACACTTTTTAGCTGCCGCGGTGCGCCGCCAGGTACTCTTTCGCAGCTTGCGTCGCATAGTGGATGGCGTGCGCCTGGTCGTCAGTCGCCATATGCGCCTGATCTACCGCCGCCAGAACGTCTTTCACCTCGTGAAGCCTGGCTGCTTCGCGGTGTTGCCGTACTGCGTGCTCATGATGCTTGGCCGCATTTTCATGGAGTCTGCTCAGCGTTGACATGGATGGTCGTTCTTCGTTGCAGTTTCCGCTGCCCACCAATCGTGAGTGTTGGCGGACGCGGAGTCATTGTTCGGCGGGCCAAGATCTTTCACCCGTCGTTAGTCGCGACGACAAGCGATCGAAGAATCGCGCCCGAGCACCTCGGCCGCCATACTGCGACAGTACGGTCCTTGCGCGGACAGAAGCGCCGAAGAAGTCCCGTTGTGCTCGTCGAGCTCTCGCCATACTTGATCAGATGCACTATGGGGCGATTGTTGATCGAGACTCGATCTCGCAACGACGGTTGGCGACCGTCACAACCGAGATCGACGAACCCTCTATTACATTCCCTTCGAGAGCACCACCACAGGTGTTTCTGATGGGAGCACCAAAGAAACTCGGTCGGCCCGAGCCGCGGAGTGGTCAAAAGGCTTGCCCTTCAACCTGTTCATGACAAAGCGCGACGAAGGAGGAGATGACAGTGAAGTGCTGGCTCGAGAGGCGCTTGGCCATGTTGATCGCCACCTACTATGCCGCGGCGATTACCGCCTTACCAGACGACGAACCTGACGTGGCAGGTTAGCGGGAGCCCGGCATCAGTGCACGACCTCCGCTTGTCCGCTTGTCCGCACGACACGAAGCGCGCCAACTCGACGTGTCGGCGTGGGGGAAACGCAAGCATATCCGCGGGTTTCGAACATCACGACATGTTCGCAGCTCTCGCGGAGCCAACCCGGAAAGCAGTGCGCGTATGGGCGTTGTCTACGGGCACTGCAGCGCGACAGCGATGTTGTGTCACACCACATCGCAATTGACTACGGCCAAGAGCATTCTTGACTTGGTATCGCCGTGGAGGGTTTGGCGAGGCTACGTCAATCTAATGCTGAGGAGTACCAATGAGCGAGACTCGTCATCAGGCCGTGACAACATCGGCTGGGCCAGTGGGTCGTTTCTTCGACGACGCCGTGTCCAAGACCCGGTTCTGGTGGCTGCTGCTGATCACCGGCGCCGCCTGGATCGTGCTTTCCATCGCAATCCTGCGCTTCGACTACACCACCGTCGCTGCGGTGGCCGTGCTGTTCGGGGTGTACTGCCTGGTTACCGCGGTCAAAGAGATCACGATCGGTGCGGTATCCTCGTCCACCGGCTGGCGCATCGCACACGGGCTGCTGGCGGCACTGCTGGTGGTGGTGGGTGTGGTGTCCCTGGCGAACCTCGGCGCCACCTTCGTCACGCTGGCCGCCATCATCAGCTTCTACTTCATATTCCGCGGGTGCTTTGATATCGCCATGGCTTTCGCCGGCAGCGCCGTGGCGGGCTGGTGGGTGCTGCTGATCTGCGGACTCATCGAGTTGGGTTTGGGGTTCTGGGCCGCCGGATCATGGAACGTCTCCGTGGTGGTCCTGGTCGCGTGGGTGGCCGCCGGGGCCATGGTGCACGGCATCGGCGAAATCGCGCTGGGCTTCCAGATCCACCAAGGCCGCGGCGGCATCACCGCCATGAAAGGGCTAGCCGATCGACTCGGGGTCACCAACAACCACCCCGCACCCGACGCAGCCGTCCCCACTCGGTAACACACCAGTCTCGAGGAGCGAGTGGTCATGCAAAGCGTCGAACGTGTCCACGGATGGTGGGTTCTGCGCGCATGCGGCCGCAATCCGCTGGTGCGTGGCATCGACCGCCTCGAACTGTTGATCATCACGGTGGGAGTCTTGGTGGTTTTGGTCGCTGCCGCCCTTGCGGGTGCGCTGGGCACGGCCGTACACGATGCGCGCACTCGCGTATACATTGCGCAGGCCCAGACCCGGCACACCGTGACCGCCAGAGCCACGGAGGACAGCACTCTCGTTCTGAGAGTCGACGACAGCACGGCAACGAGGGTGAACGCCCGGTGGCAGGTCGACGGCACCGAGCACACCGGCAGCCTCAGTTGGGACCACGTCGTCAAAACCGGTGACCCGCTGATGATTTGGGTGGATCGTAACGGTGATCATGTCGATGCGCCCGTGCCGGTATCGCAGGCCGCGGCGGACGCGATCGGTGTCGCCTACGTGGCATGGCAAGCGGTGGTCCTTGTCGTGGCCGGATTGGTGTGCTGGGGCCGCTGGAACCTTGAGCGCCGGCGTGATTCCGCCTGGGAACGCGACATCCGATGCCTCATTGACGACGATGGCGGGCGGACAAACCGTAGGCCATGACCGCTCGGCGAGGATGGTCAGTGCCACAGTCCGTCTGTCCCGGCGTACACATCGACACACGCGGTACCGCGGACAACGGAGCGAATGCTCTACATCGAGGGCAGATGAGGGTGCAATGATGGCGGCTCCACAAACACCGAATGCATTCACGGACTTCATAAACGTGTTGGTCGTGATCGGTCTCCCCGCGGGTCCTGTCAACCGTGCGCTGAGCCGACATGCGATCGACAGCTCGCCCCGCGGAGTGATGGTCAACGTGTTCAACGACGTTGCGTGCCTGCCCCGCTACCGCGAAGCCTTGGAAACCCGGGCGAAGCCGGACGCTGTCGTCGACTTGCGGCTGGCCGCCGCTGAGGCTGATGCGGTGCTCGTCATCACGAGCTACCGCGGGAGAGTTCCCTCGATGGCGCACAACGCAATCGACTGGCTGACACGTCGATGGCGTCGCGGTGCACTACATGACAAGCCGCTTGCCGTGGTCGGTCCGTCGGCGGGTTGCTACAGTGGCGTCTGGTCGCGTCAAATCGAGGACACCCGTCGAGGTTTGGGATCCCGAGTGATCGAGCCGCTAATGGTGCCGACTCTGCGCGAAGCGGTCAAAAAACTCGCCGACGAAGTGCACGGAGGCAGCGCAGCTGCGGCGATGTGACGGCCACGGTCAATCGGGTAGTACCCGGTCGAGTTGGCTGCGCGAGTTGATGCCGAGTTTGGTGAAGACCTTGCGGAGGTGGTACTGGACTGTGCGGGCGCTGATGAACAACCGGGCACCGATCTCCGGATTCGACAGGCCCTCGCGCGCCATCCGCGCAACCTGCCACTCCTGCCCCGTAAGTCCCTGATCGCTTGTCACGACCGTGCGGCTGCGGGCCGTCTCACCGGTGGCCCGCAGCTCACGCCTGGCACGTTCGGCGAACGCCTGCATCCCCATCGACTCCAGCATCTCGAGGGCGGTACGGAGCTCAGCCCTGGCATCGACCCGTCGCCGCTCCCGACGCAGCCATTCCCCGTACACCAAGTAGGCCCGCGCCAGGTCTGCCCGCACCCGACATCGGCCGAGACACTCGATCGCCTCACGATAGAGACGCTCCGCGGCGTCCCCTTCACTCAGTAGTGCCCGCGAACGCGTCTCGATGCCCCGGCCCCAGTCGGTGCCGCTGACGCTGGTCGTCTCGGCCAGCCGCGCGAGGGCGTCGGCGGCGACATCGTTGTGTCCGCTGCGTGCGGCCGCCTCGATCAGCTCGGCCATCGCCCACGTCGGGGCCGTCATCTCCCTCAGATAACCGGTCGACCGCTCGGCTGCTGTCACCGCTTCCTGGTAGTTGCCCAGCCCATTGTTCAGCACTGCGTGGGCCCAATCCACGACGGTCAGTCCGATTCCTTCGCCGCGCGGGGTTACATCCCGTGTGATGGCCTCGATCAGAGCGGTCGCTTCCCCCGACCTTCCCGCTAGAACGGCGAGGCCAAGGGCGGCGTAGGGAGCGAGTCTGGTGCCGGTCGCCTCGATCGCCGGCTGCAGCTCCTGAATCAGCGCTGCCGCGGCAGTCAGCTCGCCGGCGAAGAGCAGCATGAACGCTCGCGAATTGAGTGCGACCGGCAGCTCGCTGAGCGCCCCAACGGAACGGGCCAGCTGCACATGCCGATACGAGAGCGCGTGCCAGCTCTCGTCATCCCAAACGTGGCGCGCGACAATGCCCGCGACCCAGTGCCAGCGCAACTCCTCGTCCACCGGCATGCCTGCGCCAAATGCTTTGAGCGCCTTTCGGAGTATCGGCAGACCGGCCGCGTACCCCTGGTTGTAGTGCGCGACAAGCCCATCCAGCAGAAGGTCGGGTGCACGCGGGGCACGCGTTGGCGGAGGTGCGGTTGCCGCGGCCCGCGCGACTTCCAGCACACCCCCACCCGTCGCGAGGCGGCCGGCGAAGTAGCCCGACGAAAGGGCCTGCAGGTAGGTCGCCCGGGACTGTTCTGGGTCGATCGGCTCGAGCCGCCTTGCCGCTTTCAACAACAGAGCCGGCGCGTCGCTGCCCCGGGTGGTGAGGAGCGCGAGTTGTGCCCACATCGCGTCGATCCGGGCTTGTTGAAGGTCGTCAGGTGACCCCGACTCCGCGAGGGCCAGTAGATCGCGGGCAGCGTCGAACCCACCGGCCTTGATCGTCGCCGATGCGGCCTCCAGCGCGCGCTCGGTGCGTCGCGGGGAACCCACGCTGAGCACCGTCGCGCGCTCGAGGAATGCGGCCGCGGCTGCCAGGCCGCCTCGGGCACGCGCGCGCCCCGCCGACCTCTCCAACTCCTCGGCGACCTCCTCGTCGGGTCCGGGTGCGGCATTGGCCCGGTGCCACGCGCGTCGATCGGGATCTCGTTGCAGATCGGTGGCGTCGCCCAGCGCCGCATGCACTTCGCGCCGTTCCCGCGGTAGCGCGGACCCATAAACCACCGAGCGGACGAGGGGATGCCGAAACTGCACTCGTGAACCGACCTCGACGAGGTTGGCCTCGACGGCGGGCGTCGCAGCGGCGGCGTCGATCTGCATCTGCGCGGCGGTTCGCCACAGCAGGTCCGGATCACCCACGGGCTCGGCTGCCGCGATGAGCAAGAGTCGCCGCGTCTGGGTCGGAAGGGCTTCGATCCGCTGACGGAAGTGCTCTTCAATACCGCCCGACAAGCGCACGGCGCCGGGCAGCCAGAACCCGCCGGCGACCTGTTGCGGGGTCACTGCACGAGACAACTCGAGCAGAGCCAACGGATTGCCCCGCGTCTCGGCGACGATCCGATCAAGTACGCGGCTGTCCACTGGCCCCGTCAGCGTGGCATCCAATAAGGCTCGCGCATCTGAATCCGCAAGCCCTTCAACAGCGAGCTCCGGCAATCCCATTAGCGCGCTACTGGGCACGCGAGCCGCGAAAATCAGCGCAACCGATTCCGCCATCAACCTGCCAGCGACAAATCCGAGCACTTGCGCCGAGGCGCGGTCGAGCCACTGTTCGTCATCGACTACGCACACGAGCGGTTGTTGCTCGGCGGTATCGGAGAGCAGGCTCAGCACCGCGAGCCCAACCAGGAATCGGTCCGGTGCCGATCCGGCACTCATGCCAAATGCAGTCCGAAGCGCTTCCCGCTGCGGTGGTGGCAAGTGGGGGAGGTTGCCGAGCATCGGCGCGCACAACTGATGTAGTCCGGCGAACGGCAGTTCCATCTCCGACTGCACGCCCGCAGCCCGGGCCAGTCGGCACCCGGACGCCTGCTGACTCAGATACTCGAGCAGCGCTGTCTTGCCCACGCCAGGCTCGCCGGAAACCACCAACACCCGGCTCTCACCCGCGTGAATAGCCTCGAGCAGCCCGTCGAGGGCGCCGCACTCGGCGTGGCGGTCAATCAACTTCATCGCGTGCCTGCACCCGTGAAATCCGCCGCCATCTGCACGGCAGTGGCGCTAACCCTACATGGCGACCGAGGCGCCGACGGCCGGTGTGATGGTTGGAGGGCCCGGCGTCGCGGTTAGGGCGGTGACGGTTCGCGCTACGGGGTACGGCGCGATGCAGCTAGCAGGCGATGGGGCGTTCGGTCCTCCGCGAGATCGGGGCGAAGCCGTCGCGGTGCCGCGCGGGGCTCGATTCAGAACCGCTGCAGGGTGAGGTTCTCGACGGCGTTGGGATCTATCTCGTAGCCGAGACCTGGCTTGCGCGGCGCGCCAATGAAACCCTCACCATCCACGGTGGGGAGGTCCGCATCGAGCATCCCCATGCTCAACAGATTCTGCGGCACCATGATCTCGGCGAACGAGCAGTTGCGCACTGCAAGTGCCACGTTCAGGTACATCGCCAGATTAAGTGTGGGTCCATAGCTGTGGATCTCATAGTTCAGGCCGAACGCCTCACAGGCATGGGCTGACTTCATCATCTGGGTGATGCCACCCGAGTACTCGGCGAGTGTTCGGACGTAGAAGCCACTTCCACTGGCCAAGTACTGGTGTATCGCAGGAAAGCCGGCGAAGTTCTGCTCGCCAACGGCCAGTGGCACGCCGAGCTTGCTCGCGAGGAACGACAACCCCGTCATATCGAGATCCGAGATGGGATTCTCAAACCAGAAGAAGTTGAGGTCATCGAGAACTCGGCCTACGGACAACGCCTCGGGCACGGTGTACGCACATACCGGGTCGATCATGAGGTCGATGTGCGGGAACTCGTGGCGTATCGCCTGCGCCAGCTCGATGTCTCGTCCGGCCTCCCGGAACGGGTGAAACTTCACCGCAGTGAAACCCTCTGCAACGGCACCGCGGATCGCGTCGAGGTAGCCGTCGATGGTGGAGTAGGCAACGGTGCTGGCATACGCCCGAATCTTTTCCCGCTGGGCGCCAAGGTATTTGTACAAGGGGAGATCAGCCGCTTTGGCGTTGATATCCCACAGGCAGGCGTCGGCTGCCGCGAGAGCAGGCGGATTCGAGTAGGGCGGCAGGGCATTTGTCATCTCATGGCTGAGTGCGCCGACATCGTAAGTGTCACGACCGACGAGAATCGTCTTCGCGACCTCGGCGGCATGCTCGACCGACTTCGCCGGAATCAGATAGCTGACGTAGTGCCCATCGATGCCTTCGTCAGTGGAGACCGTTACGAGGACCAACTGAGGCAACTTGTCCACTGCGCCCTGCGTGGGGATCACGGTCTCGTCGAGTTCGGTGCGAAGGATGGACAGCTGGACATCCTTGATCTTCACTTTTCAAGTCCCTTAACGGTTGTGGTATCTAGTTGTGCAGATCCATGACCGGTTCGCAGCCAGCTTCCTTGAGGGTGGCGATGTCCTTGAAGCCGCAGATCGCCAAGCACAGGTCCAGTTCGGCGAGGAACGAGTGCAGGAAGTGGGTGAGGCTTTCGGCGCCGCCATAGGACAGGGCGTATGCGTAGGGCCTGCCGATGCCGACGGCTGTTGCGCCCCGGGCCAGTGCGATCACGGCATCCGTCGCGTCCCGCACGCCGGAGTCGAACATGACGGGCGTGGTGCCGGCCGCCGCCACGATGCCGGGCAAGAGCTCGAGCGTAGGAATCCCCGAATTCGCCTGGCGACCGCCATGATTGGTGCAGTACACGACATCGGCGCCACTGTCGATCGCCATTCGGGCGTCATCGGGGTGCTGAATCCCCTTCACCGCGATCGGCAGACTGGTCTGCGACCGAATCCAACGGAGGTCTTCCCACGACACCGGGTGCTGAAAGATCTTTCCGTAGTGCTGCAACGCGGCGGACTGATCCTCGTGGGGCGGCTTTGCGAGGTGTTTGGTGAAGTTCTCGTCGGAGTAGTAGTTCTCCATGCAGAAGCCGCGGAACTGCGGAAAGTTACCCAGCTGCAGGTCAGCAGGTCGGTAGCCGAGAGCCCACGTATCGACGGTCAACACCAAGGCCGAATAACCGCTGGTTTCTGCACGATTGATTAGGCTGGCCGCCAGCTCCCGATCTCCTGGCAGGTACAGCTGGTAAAAGTTGGGCGTGGTCCCGGCGTGTTTGATGACATCCTCCATCGGTGCCTGGGAGAACGTCGACAGGGTAAACGGCACCCCGGTGGCGGCCGACGCCTGCGCTGCAGCCACATCTCCCTGGAAGTCAGGGGCGCACAACCCGATCAAGCCTATGGGGCACATGAAGATCGGAGAGTCGAAATGCTTGTCGAACAACGTGATCGACAGGTCACGCTCGGGCGGGCTGACCATCATCCGGGGAGTAATTCCGTAGCGTGAATATGCTGCAATGTTGGCGCGCTGAGTCCGCCCGTCTCCGGCCGCCGACGAGACATACCGGTACACCCAGTCGGGTAGAGCCTCGGCCGCCTTCCTCTCGATGGACTGAGAGTCGAACGGGTATCGCGAGTTGACGCCTTTCACAGCGTCCAGGTAGACGCCGATCTGAAAGTCACCGAAATTGCTTGTCATCTTTTCTCTTTCTGCCGATGTTGTTGGAAACCGGTCTGGCGGTGTCCGTTACCGGCCGCCGTCAACTTCCGGCGAGCCACGCTTGTTCTTGACCCGGCTCAGGGAGGACGCGGCCACCTTCGACGGCGAAACTGGCTGGGCTTGGCTGGATGACGACGAGAACCCTCTCCACGTCGATCTCAAAGATCTTGGTCACAGCCTTGGAGATTTCGGTGGCGAGCCTTGTGGTGTCATCCGCGGGGTGGCCTTCACGCACCCAGCCGGTGACCAGCACCGGGCTCGCCGGTACGCCGCCGGCGTACAGACCGTCGGCCGCCAACTCGTGAAAGGCCACATTCACATAGGTGCTCGGCACGTGGATCATCGATGAATGAATACGCGCGATCTCGCCGGCCAATGCGCGCTTGGTGTCGGCGCTGAATGTCGATTCGGCGACAGTGCAGGTGTAGATGGGCATGCTTGTGTCTCCTTCGTAGTTCGCGATCTTTAGTCGTCGCCTTGAGGGAAGAAATTGGTGACCGGCGGCGCGTCGTTCAGCTGAGCGTTGCCCGGTGATTCGCATTTGTATTCGGCGGCACCAAGTTGCGCGCAGGACTGACTGGGCGGGGACGGCTGGTCCGGTGCGACCGGTTCGTCGGCGGCTGCCACCGGCGCACTGCCGATAGCCGCCACTAGTGCAACTGCCGCGAGCACCGGAGCGATATGTTCGCGTGTTGTCCGCACAGTCATCCATCACTCGCTCAGAGCAGACCGGGCTCGCCGCCGTACGGATAGAAGGACACCGGCGGAGGGGCGTCGTTAATCTCTACATTTCCCGGCGTCTGGCACACGGTGGAGGACGCGCCCGCTGTGTTGCATGACTCCTCAGGCTGGTTAGGATCTGAGTTCGGATCCGCCGCGGCAATCGGTGCGCCTGCTATTCCTGCCGCGATTGCTGCGGCGCTCAACAGCGTTGCGAATCGTCTCGTCATCGATAGCTCCCTCGAGTCGTTTGACATCCAGAAGCGGGAGAGGGCCTCATGGGCTCGTGCACCATCCACTAAATGTCCTGTCAACTCCGTATCCTCAGCCCAGATGGGCGGGTTGCGGTTTGGTTGGCACCACGATCACGGTGGGACCGTCGGCGTCCAGTGCGTTGGTGAACTCGTGCGCGAGCTTCTCGCAGCTGTCGACATTCACCGTTCGGCACCCGAACCCTGTTGCGAGGGAGGCGATGTCAAGTCCCGGCAGGTCTAGACCCGGAACGCCTGGTGTTTCCTCGAGCACCGCGAACGACTTGAGAATCGAGTATTCCTCGTTGCGCATGACA
>DASQCE010000200.1:0-2156 GCA_035634855.1 Mycobacterium sp. | reverse complement strand
ACAGCTGCCCCCGCACAGCTGCGCCGCATTTGGCGGCGGCCCGTCCGGGCCGACTCGTAACATCCCTGTGGGGCTTCGGGCGGAGGTGCATCACAGTGCAACGGGTGTTCATCAGCTTTCGACGGAAAGCCACGGCGATCCACGCGCACGGGCTGAAGGACTTCCTGCAGGGTCGCGTCCTAAAGCCGGTGTAAAAGGGGCCGGGCGTAGGTTCTGCTTCGAGACCGCCAAGTCATCGAAGGGAAAGGACCTACGCCCGTGCCTGCACGAGTATCACCGACCGATCGTGTTCGCGCCAAGATCGACGAGCTGTTCGCCTCGGATCGTGAGCTGCCCGAGATCCTGGAGGAGGTGGCCCGGCTCGGCGCACAGTTGCTGATGCAGGCCGCGTTGGAGGCCGAGGTGACCGAGTTCCTCGGCCGTGATCGCTATCAACGGAGCGCCACCGCACCGGATGCGCGGTCCGGGGCGCGTAATGGTTATCGGCCAGCGACAGTCAAGACCACCGCCGGTCCGATCACCTTGGAGCGGCCCAAGCTGCGCGGTACGACCGCCGCGTTCGCCTCACGCCTGTTCGGCAAGCATGTCTCCAGGACCAACGCGCTGGAATCGTTGGTGATCGCCTCGTTTGTACGCGGACTGTCGGTGCGTGATGTCGAGGCCACCCTCGCCGATGCGCTGGGGGATCAGGCCGCGATCTCGAAATCGACTGTGGCGCAGGTATGCCAAGCGATCAAGACCGAGTACGACACCTGGGCGCGGCGCCCCCTGGGCGATGTCGTTCTCGATTACCTGTTCCTGGATGCTTCCTTTTTTCGGATGCATCCCGGCTCACCGGCCGAGCCGATCCTGGCTGCGTGGGGCATCACCACCGCCGGCAAGCCCATCTTCGTTGGCCTGGCCCCCAGCGTGGTGGAGTCCACCGACGCCTGGGCCAATTTCCTAACCGATCTCACCGACCGGGGGCTGGCGTGTCCGCTGCTGGTCGTCTCCGATGGTGCGGCCGGCCTGATCGCCGCGATCGAACAGATCTTCCCGACCGCGTTGCGCCAGCGCTGCCTGATTCACCGGCTACGCAACGTGCTCGCCAAGATCCCGGCCGGGATGCAGGCCGAGATCCGCGACGGCTATTGGGCCTGCTTCGACACCGCCGACCTCACCACCGAGCCCGGCCCGAGGCTGGTCGAACTCATCGACGCCCGGCTGGGCGCGTTCGCCACCCGCTACGCACCCACCTACCCCGCAGCGATGAAGATCGCGCTGACCGATCGCGAGGGCCTGACCGCTTATCTACGGTTCCCGCCCGAACATCATCACCGCATCCGGCACTCTAATTTCATCGAACGCACCTTCGGCGAAACACGCCGCCGCGCAAAGGTTATCGGCCGCTTCCCGGGTGAAACCAGTTGTATCAGCATCGCCTGGGCCGTGCTCGACCGCGCATCCCGCGGCTGGCGCGGACTCACCATGACCCCCGCCGGGTTGCGCCAGCTCCAAGACCTACGTCGCAGCCTGCTACATCCACCCAGACAACTGCGGCCCCAGCACACCCCGGACAACGCCAGCAGCACCACCGAAACCGTTAGCGCCACCGCGTAGCATCACTCACCGAAGCCAGAACCTCCGCAGGCCGATTTACACCGGATTCTGGACGCCACCGGTTGTAGCCGTCGATGTGGACTTGTAGGTCTGTCGCCGATGGTGCGGCCGGCTTTGAGCGTGTCGACGATGTCGGGTTCACCGGCGGCGGCCAAGAACGTTTTTCAGCCAGTCGTGGTGCTGGATGATCTCGTCGGACACACTGCGGGCGGTGATTTTGCCGGGCCAGCGGATCACCTGGGGCACCCGGAATGCGCCTTCCCAGTTGGTGTTCTTTTCGCTGCGGAACGGTGTGGTGGCGCCGTCGGGCCAGGAGTTGGCGTTGGGGGCCGTTGTCGGTGCTGTAGATCACGATGGTGTCCTCGGCGATGCCCAGTTCGTCAAGGACGTCGAGCAACTGCCCCACGTGCTTTTCGTGGTCGATCATGGTGTCGTGATAGGGGGATTGCCAGCGGCCGGCCTGGCCCAGGCTTTCGGGCTTGGTGTGGGTCCGGAAATGCATGTGGGTGGTGTTCATCCACACGAAAACGGTGTGCCAGAGGCGTGTTGACGGCGGA
>DASQCE010000199.1:0-15442 GCA_035634855.1 Mycobacterium sp. | reverse complement strand
GGTCAGCTCGCGGGCCAGCCGACGCTGCGCCGCTCGCTCGTGCGGTCGCTCCTCGGTCGCCTGCGCCAACACCGCCAGCTCCTCGCGCGACAAGAAGGTGAACCACCGCAGATACCGGACGACGTCTGCGTCGGCGGTGTTAATGAAGTACTGGTACCAGGCGTACGGGCTGGTCATGTCCGGGTCGAGCCAGAGGCTGCCACCGCCGGTCGACTTGCCGAACTTCTTGCCCTCTGAATCCGTCACCAGCGGCGTGGTCAGCGCGTGCACCGTCGCGCCTGTTGTCTGACGGACCAGACGAACCCCGGCGATGATGTTGCCCCATTGATCCGAGCCACCTATCTGCAGCGAGCATCCGTACCGCTGGTGCAGCTGAACGTAGTCGTTGGCCTGCAACAGCATGTAGCTGAACTCGGTGTAGGACATGCCGTCGCCCTCCAAACGGCGCCGGACCGTGTCGCGATCGAGCATGACGTTGACCGAGAAGTGCTTGCCGACGTCGCGGAGGAACTCAATCGCCGATAGCTCGCTCGTCCACGACAGGTTGTTCTGCACGACGGCGCCGGTCGGCGAATCGTCGAAGTCGACGAACCGCTCGAGTTGCCCGCGAATCCGATCGGCCCACTCCGCGACCGTGTCGGCGGTGTTCAGCATCCGCTCGCCGGTGTCGCGCGGGTCGCCGATCATGCCGGTGGCGCCACCTGCCAACACAATCGGCCGATGGCCTGACCGTTGAAACCGCCGCAGCGTCAGCAGCGGGATGAGGTGCCCGGCGTGCAGGCTCGGTGCGGTGGGGTCGAAACCCGAATAGACGGTGATCGGTCCGGGTTCCAACTCGGCCGCCAGCGCATCCCGGTCGGTGGACTGGGCAATCAGTCCACGCCACTCCAACTCGTCGACGATCGACGCGCCCCGTGAAATCACAACATCGATCTTCCCTTACGGTCGATGCCGATGTTGTTGCAGATCCAGGGTCATCATCTGCCGGGCCGTGTCTGGCAGACCCGAGACGAGCACCACGACAACATCCACGTCGGCATTCAGGTCGGCAAGGAGCCACGTGAACTGGTGCGCGGCGACGCGGATACGACGTCGTGGGCGATCCCGATCGAAGTTGTCGCTCGCGAGGGCGCACTGGATTTCCGCGGCGCGGCGGTGCAGGGCAGGCCTGGCGCCCGATTTGTCTACCTCACCTGGGGTGATGTCGACGAGGTCGGATCCTTCACGATGTTCCGCCGGGCCAAACTCATGCTCGCCGACCTCGAACCGTTTGTCACAGGACCCGGCGATACACGGGTAATCGCACAAGTGGACCTCACCGACGAGTGCGGCGGGCCGCGGTGCGCCCGGCTCAGGCCGCCCGCGTTGGCCGTCGAGAAGGCCGCGGACTAGGGCGGGTCAATCGCTTTCGCCTAAAGCGGGTGCCCGCGGGCTACGGCGATACAGCGACACCTCCGGGCGATCGGCCAGCCAGAACCGCCAAGGTCGGTCCGCAGCCTTGCTGACACCGACGCGCGGGCCATCGACACCGACGTGCTCCTCGCTGAGCGTCAACCGAACTGGGCCCATGGCATCGAACAGGTCAATTCCGTTGTCGTCCATGGTGATTCCGAGAGCCGAGCACAGATTGCCGGGGCCGCGCGCCAAGGTCGCCGGACGCGTCGAGTCACCGCGGCGAGTCTGGGCCACGTCGATGCCCGCCTCCACCGCGGCGGCCCGCAACAGCACCGCCCCCGCCACTCCGCCGGTGGCGCACACGACGTTCGCGCACACGTGAATGCCGTGACTGCGGTAGGTGTAGAGCCGCCCGGCGGGACCGAACATCACCCAGTTGCGCCCCCCGAGCCCGCGAAACGAATGCGACGCGGCGTCGGGCCATGGCCCGTCGAGCGGTCCGCCATAGGCCTCCACCTCGACGATCATCGCGCTCACGCCGCGCCCGGTCAGGGCCGCGCCGAGCAGTCGCCGCGCCGCGGTCAGGGGGTCCACGGACAGCAGGTCGGCGCTCACCCGAGCGATTCTGCCTGCGGGCCTTGACAGGCCTACCAGCGGGGAGGACTATTCATCACATGATGACTTCATCAAGCGATGAATTACTCCGCAGCGGGGTCGAACCGGCCATCGACATCCAGAACCTGCGGGTCATCCGGGGTAAGCGGGTCGCGTTGGAGAACATTTCGGTGCAGATTGCGCGCGGCACGATCACAGGTCTGCTTGGGCCGTCCGGATGCGGCAAGACAACGCTGATGCGAAGCGTCGTCGGCACGCAGATCATCGCGGAGGGCGAGGTGACGGTGCTGGGCCGCCCGGCGGGTTCGGCCGAACTGCGCCACCGCGTCGGCTACGTCACGCAGGACCCGACCATCTACAACGACCTACGGATCATCGACAACGTGCGTTACTTCGGCGCCCTGTACGGCACCGACGCGCAGGCCGCCGACGAAGCGGTCGTAGCTGTCGGCCTCGAGGATCACCGAACCGCGTTGTGCGGCAACCTTTCCGGCGGTCAACGAACGCGAGTGTCACTGGCCTGCGCGCTGGTGTCACATCCCGAACTGCTGGTGCTTGATGAACCCACCGTCGGTCTTGACCCCGTGCTGCGCGTCGACCTGTGGGAGCAGTTCCACCAACTCGCCCGGCGCGGAACAACATTGCTCGTTTCGAGCCACGTCATGGACGAGGCCGACCATTGCGGCGACCTGCTGCTGATGCGCGACGGCCACGTGCTGGCGCACACGACACCGACGAAATTACGAGAGGACACGGGATGTCAGTCACTGGAGGAAGCGTTTCTGTCCGTCATCCGGCACAGCACCGCAGCCGCAGCCGGCTGAGCCCGCAGGCCTACCTCGCCACCACCGGGCGAATCCTGCGCCAGCTCGCCGCCGATCACCGCAGCGTTGCGATGATCCTCGTCGTACCCAGCCTGATCATCACGCTGATGTACTTCATGTTCCAGAACGCGCCGCATCGGCCCGGCATGCCCACGCCGTTCAACAACGCCTGCCTGATCATGCTGGGCGTGTTCCCGCTCATTGTGATGTTTCTGATCACGTCGATAACGATGCAGCGAGAACGGGTTTCGGGCACGTTGGAGCGCATCCTCACCACTCCCCTGCGCAGGCTCGACCTGCTGGCCGCGTACGGCACGGCGTTCTCGATCGCCGCTGCGGCACAGGCCACGTTGGCGTGCATCGTTTCGTACCTGTTTCTCGGTCTTGACACCAAGGGCAGCCCGATCCTGGTATTCACCATCGCGATCATCAACGCCGTGCTGGGGGTCGGCCTGGGATTGCTGTGTAGCGCGTTCGCCCGCACCGAGTTTCAGGCCGTGCAGTTCATGCCGGTGGTGATAGCTCCGCAGCTGCTGCTGTGCGGCATCATCGTGCCGCGCGAAGTACTGCCGGACTGGCTGCAGTGGATCAGCAATGTGTTGCCGGCCAGCTACGCTCTGGAGGCGCTGCAACAGGTCGGCGCATACTCGGAGCCGACGGCCATCGCCGTGCGCGATATAGCCGTCGTGATCGGCTTCGCGGTACTCGCGCTGTGCCTGGCCGCGGCGACGCTTCGACGAAGGACACCGTAACCGCATTGACGACCAACATCGAACGCAAGCGTCCCGGGCGCCCGCCCGGGACATCAGACACCCGCGAACGGATCCTGGAGTGTGCCCGTAACCTGTTTGCCCGCAATGGAATTGACAAAACATCCATCCGCGCCATCGCCAAGGATGCGGGAGTCGATCCCGCCCTGGTGCACCACTACTTCGGCACCAAGACGCAGCTGTTCGCCGCGGCCATCCACATTCCGATCGACCCGATGGCGGTCATCGGTCCGCTGCGGGAAGTCCCTGTCGAGAAGATCGGCTATGTGCTGCCGTCGGTGCTGTTGCCGCTGTGGGACTCCGAAATGGGCAAGGGGTTCATCGCGACGCTCCGGTCAATCCTGGCCGGCGGCGAGGTCTCGCTTATCCGATCGTTTCTTCAGGAAGTGATCGCTGTCGAGGTCGGGACCCGCGTCGACAATCCCCCGGGCAGCGGACGAATCCGTGTGCAGTTCGTCGCGTCGCAGTTAGTGGGCGTCGTGATGGCCCGCTACATCCTGGAATTGGACCCGTTCAAGTCCCTGCCGGTGGAGCAGATCGCCGAAACCATCGCGCCCAACCTGCAGCGCTATCTCACCGGCGAACTACCCGGTCTCACCTGAGGCCCGGTCCAGCATCCGCTGATGCTCGGTGTCGTCGGTCACCGTGACCGCCTCGTCGATGAGAAGCACCGGAATGCCGTCTTCGATGCGGTACGCACGGCGAAGCCGGGGGTTATAGAGGAACTGGTCGTCGACCAGCAACAGCGGCCCACGATCTTCCGGGCAGACGAGGATGCGCAGCAGCTTTTCGTCGAGCACGACCGCAGGCTAGCCGACCGGCTGATCGACGGCCGCACCTGGGACGCCGATGTAGACGCCCGGGCTCTGGCCCGGGTCCGGTGGCACCCCGGGTGGCTGCATCGGGCCCATGCCCGGCGGCGGCTGGCCGACGCCGAAGTTGTACCCGGGCTGCTGGCCCGCATTCGCGTTCTGCATCTGAGCCTGCAGCTTGCGCTGGTATGCCAACGTTTCCTGCAATGCCTCGATGAGCGGAGCCTGGTTGGGTCGGTGGTCCAGGGCCGTCGTGATGGCTTCCCTGTTCGCATTCGAGGGTTTGAAGCCCTGGGCACGAAGTTTCAATACATCGTGGATCAGAGTCGAGAGCTGACCGCCGCTGGCACCGATGTCATAGTCCCTGTCGATAATGGCGAGCGCTTCGTCGGCAGTCATCACCGGCGGGGTGTCGGTTTGCGTGGTCGGGTCCGCGGGGTCGGCCATCGCCGTCGGCGCACCGAAACCCGCCATGACACCGGCGAGCACGGCGCTGCCCGCCAGCCCACCCGTAACAATGCGACGCCAGCCGAGGCGATTGTTACCGGTCTGCGATGTCATCAATCCTCCAGCACGGTGATGCGAACCGACCCGGCGACAACCTGCCGCCAGCGGGAGCCTAACAGTGCGTGTGTGCCAGGGCACGGGCTCACTGTTGGGCGCTGGCGATCTCGGTGCGCACCGCGACGGTCAAGCGCTTGTACCGATTCGTATCGGGATCCAGATACCAGGCGTTACGCGACGGCTTGGGGAGGCCCTCGGCCCGAAGCGGGCTGGTCAGCGGACGGTAGGACGCGCTGAGCTTCATCTCCTGCACCACGTGCACGATGTCGGGCGGGTTGCCGACGGCCAGATCGGCCAGCGCCTCGGTCAGATCCGCTGACGGAATGCTGCCGCCTGCACTGAGCGCCAGCGCGGTGACGGCCAGCTGGTGGCCATTCACGTCCACCCCGTATGTCACGGCCAGATCCACCGCCCCGAGCCGGCCGACGGCGTCGTTGACGGGCGACGCGTAGACCACGCCACGCGCCGTGTGGATCACTAAGCCGCGGTTGTCGACGAGCCAGTAGTCGCCATCCTCGTCGCGGCGGAACAGGTATTCGGTGGACACCCAGGTGTCGGCAGGCGCGAACACGCCGCGTTTGACCGACGCCGTCGGATCGACGGGACCGCGGGGATGGGCCAGCAGGACGCCCACCTCGTTCGTGTCGGCTCTCCGGACGAACCCGCGGTCGTCCTCGAGGATCAGGTCGTCCCCGGCGTCGTAGGCCGCCAGTTCGACGTCACCGCCGCCGGGCAAGGGCCTGCCCTTGCTGCCCAGCTTGGCGCCTGAGACGTTGGCCAGCACGGCCTGCCCGTCAGTCGTTGCGAAAAACTCCACCACATGCGCAGGCGCGAACACGTCGGTGACGCGCTTCCACAGACCGGTCGGCATGCCGGAACCGATGAACAGCCGCACCGGGTGGGTGCCGGTCAGCGACAACGCGGCGTCGTCGATGACCTCACGCAGCATCGCCCAGGTGTAGGACACCACCGTGACGCCGTACTGACGGATCTCCTGCAGGAAGCGGTCCGGGCGCAGGTCCCGCGACAGCGCGATCCGCGACCCACCGACGACGGCGCCACCGAGGCTCACCAGCAGCCCGGACTGATGATGCAGCGGCGTGAGGCAGTAGACGGTGTCGACACGGCCGAGGTTGGCGGCCGATGCGGTGCCGAACGCGGACAGCGCCCAACGGTAATTCGTGATCTGGCGGGCCACGAGGTCGCCGCCGATGTAGCTGAATGCGACGAATGCCAGGTCGCGGGCGAGCCCGGGGTTGGGGCGGTACCAGCCGGGCAGGTCGACCACGTCGGGATCGATCTTCTCCATGTCAATCACGTCGGCGTGCTCGGGCAGATGCAAGTCGCGCGATTCGCCGCCGCCGAGCACCAGCACCCGCCGGTCGAGTCGGCGGGCCGCCTCGAGGTAGCTCGGGTCGGCGATCATCTCCGACACCGCTCCGAGCCGCGCCGCGGTGGCCAGGTCGACGTCGGGTGGCATCAAAACCGCGACGGCGCCCAGCCGCGACAGAGCGGCGATCGCGACGAGCGCGCTGGGCCGGGTCTCCATCAACACACCGACATGCGCGCCCTGTCGCACGCCGACATCGATGAGGCCGCGGACCACGTTGTTGATCCGGCGGTCCACCGCTTCGTAGGTATGGACGCGCCCGTCGAACAACAGGCAGTCGCCCTGGGGGACGTCGCGCGCCTGCTCGGACATGATGCGGCCGAGCGAGATCCGGGTGTGGTCGTTGATCTGGCCGAGGCGCGCGAGCCTCGGCAGCGTGCGGTACGTCTCAATGGCGAGTGATCGCGCGGACTTGTTGGCCGCCACGATTGCGTCGGCGGCGGTTCGCGCCAGGCTGAACGCCATCTCCGTCGCGGCGGCGGTGGTGTGCGCCACGCGCGACGTGAACGAGACACCGCTTTCGGTGTGTTCGGCGGGCTGCAGGGCCATCGGGATGACGCCCTCTGGCTGCTCGCCGGTGCCGTCGATCCACTTGACGAACTTGGCGACGGTGGGCCACGTCCGCGTGGCGGCCTTCGAGCCGACAACTAGACCGAAATGCCCTGCGCGGATGAGGAATTCGTAGACATCGGCCTGCGGGGCGGCGCGTTTGATGCCGCGCACCGAGGCAGGCTGCCCGATGTCGTCGACCTCACCGATGACGGCCAGCACCGGGCAGTCGATGTCGGACAGCGTGACCAGGTCGCCGTGAATGGAAAAGCCGCCGGTCATCATCCGGTTGTGCGCGATGAACTGCTTGAGCAGTTCGGAGATGGCGGGCCCGGACCACGCGATCCAACCCTCCGAGGCAAGGAAGCGCCGCTGCTGTTCGCGGGGCAGCAGGGCCTCGCGGTCGTGCAGCTGAAGCAGGAACTCCAACCGTGACTGCGCGGTCTTGATCGGGTCGAGCATCTGGAAACCGGCGCGCGCCAGCCAGCCAGGGATGTCGATGTGGCTGAACACGTGATCCGCCATGAAGTCGGCGGCCGCCGGGACGAGGCTGGCCGGCAGGTTCATCGGCAAACCTGCCAGGGTGTCGACCGGTGCGCCGAACGCGATGATGCTCGCCAGATCCTTCGACCGGCGGTACGCCGCGGCTTGGTAGGCGAACATGCCGCCCTGCGAATAGCCGGCCAGGTGGACGTCGCGGCCGGTGACCTGCTTGACGGTGTCGATAGCCTCGCTCAGCGCGACGACGTGGTCGGCAAGGTTGCGGTCCATCCCGCCCTCGACCTTGTCGGGTGAGCCGAAGTCGATGACCCACGAGTCGACGCCGGCCTTGTGCAGGATGCCGACGGCACCGTCGTCGCGGGTGACGTCCCACATGTCGGCCGACATCATCATCGGGTGCACCATTAGCACCGGCGGTCCGCGCCGCTCGGCCCCGGGCCGGGCGTCGGGGGGAAAGTAGCGGCGCAGCCGGTACATCGGAACGCTCTGGATGATCTGGAACGGTGACGGCACGGCGCCGGTTTCCAGGCCGCCGTAACGCAGCACTTCCAGCCCGTTCTGCGCGGTGGCCACCAGCCGCCCGACTGGCCTGGTTATTGCCGAAAGGTCCACCACGACCCACTCCCCTTTTGCGCTGCCAGTCCCCAGACTGCCGCCGACCATCATGGCACGTCGCCCGCTTATCATCGCGGCTGATGGCGAACCTGATCAACGTCGAGCGCGCAAGTGTCGGTTACGGCACCCGCACGCTGCTCGCCGAGGTCAGCCTGGGTGTCGACGATGGGGATGCAATCGGCGTCGTCGGGCGCAACGGCGACGGCAAGACCACGCTGCTGCAGGTGTTGACCGGCACCCGGCAGCCCGATTCCGGCCGGGTCACCCATACCTCCGGCCTATCGGTGGGCCATCTGCGGCAGGGTGACGACCTCGTTGGCGCCACCGTCCGAGATGTCATCGTCGGCGGCAGGCCGGACCATGTGTGGGCCGCCGAGCCCGACACGCGTGACGTCGTATCGCACCTGTTGTCCGGTGTCGATCTCGATGCCGACGTGACCCGGCTGTCGGGAGGCGAACGGCGCCGGGTGGCGCTGGCCGAGGTACTGCTGGTGCCCCACGACGTGGTGGTGCTCGATGAGCCGACCAATCATCTCGACGTCGAGGTAATCGGCTGGCTGGCCGACCACCTGAATGTGCGGCGGCCCAGGGCGCTGGTGCTGGTCAGCCACGATCGCTGGTTCCTGGACGCGGTGTGCACGCGGACGTGGGAGGTGCACGGTGGCGAGGTCGACGCATACGACGGTGGGTACGCCGCCTACGTGTTGGCCCGCGCCGAGCGGATGCGGCTGGCGGCTGGAACGGAGGCGCGTCGGCGCAACCTAATGCGCAAGGAGCTGGCGTGGCTTCGGCGCGGCCCGCCGGCACGCACATCGAAACCGAAGTTCCGGATCCAGGCCGCCAACGAGCTGATCGCCAACGAGCCGCCGCCGCGCGATTCGCTTGTGCTGCAACGCTTTGCGACCACCAGGTTGGGCAAGGACGTGTTCGACCTACACCGGGTACGGCTGGAGGTGGCCGATCGGGTGATTTTGGATCGCGTCGACTGGTCTATCGGGCCCGGCGCCCGCATCGGGCTCGTCGGGGTCAATGGCACCGGAAAGACGTCGGTGTTGCGGCTGCTGACGGGTGAACTGCCGCCGGCCGCGGGAACCATCAAGCGCGGCACCACGCTGAAGATCGGCCACCTGAGTCAGGCGCTGGCCGAACTCGACGGCGCCGACCGCGTACTGGATGCCGTCGAGAGTCGACGGCGGCTGACGGAACTGGCAGGAGGCCGGGAGATCAGTGCCGACACTCTGCTGACGGACTTCGGTTTCACCGGCGACAAGCTGACCGCTCGGGTGGCCGACCTGTCCGGCGGCGAGCGGCGACGGCTGCAGTTCCTGCGGTTGCTGCTCGACGAGCCGAACGTGCTGCTGCTAGACGAGCCGACCAACGACCTGGACATCGACACGCTCACGGTGATCGAGGACTACCTGGACGGCTGGCCTGGCACGCTGATCGTCGTGACACACGACCGGTACTTCCTGGAACGGGTCAGTGACGTCACCTATGCGCTGACGGGCGGCGGACGCTGCGACCTGCTACCGGGCGGCATCGAGCAGTATCTGGCCGACAGGGCCGCGGCCGCTTCTGGTGGGGTTGTGCGGTCGGAGCCGGCACGGGGCTCGGAGTCGGCATCGGCGCGTGAGCGACGGGCGGGCAAGGAGATGGCCCGCATCGAGGGCCAGTTGGCCAAGCTCGACGACCAGATCGGCGCGTTGCACGAGTCGATGGCGGAAGCGGCGTCGGACCATGTGCGGCTCGGCGAGCTCAATGCCGAACTGCAGGAGCTGCTGGCGCGCAAGGAATCTCTCGAGGAAGCGTGGCTGGCCGCCGCCGAGGAATAATCTGCGGCGTGCGTGTCGGGATCGCCGATCATCTCGGTTGGGCCGTTGCCGTTACGGCCTCATCCGACTACGAGGTCGTCGACCGTCGACGAATCGAGCTCGTCGAGGCCGGTATGACGGCTGCCCCGATTCACTACGACGGCCACCGCTTCGACGTCGCCGGCATGACTGAGCTGGTGACGACGGTGCGCGCCTCGGTTTTTCGTGCCGCGTCGGCCGCACTCGACGACATTGCCGCTGCACTGCCTGAACCCGTTGTATCGATCTCGCTGCGAACCTGGCCGACCGACTTCCCCGATGACATCGCCGTTCAGCTTCGCGCGCCGTACGAGGCCCGCGCCGACGCCATCATGTATCGCCAGATACTCGCCGACCTCGCGCATACTCGTGACTGGAGAGTCCATCTCTACGAGGCCAAGCAGGCCGAAACACAGGCGGCCGGAATCCTGGCCGATCGCGCGGACGAGGTCCTGCATGGCCCTCGGACAACACTCGGGCCGCCGTGGACAAAGGACCATCGAATCGCGCTCGCCGCGACCATCGTCGGCGGCTAGTTGGGCTCCAGCTCAGCCGGAAGTCAGCGCCGTCGACTATCCCCACCCCGCAGCGACGGGGATCGAGCCGTCAGCAACGGCGGCCGCTAGCTGCGCGTGATCGCGCTCGGTCTGGTCGGCGTATGCGACAGCGAACGCCGCGAAAGCGTCCTGAACCTTTTCACCTTTGCCCAAGTAGTCGGCGATCGCCGCGGCGTCCCCGCTCCGGGCATGCGCGCGGGCCAGCACCCAGCCGCATGCCTTGGTGAAATTCGCCAGCCGGTCGGCGATGGTCTCGCCCTTCGGGATGACCTTGCCGTCCCGGAACTGACGAACGTAGAAGTCTTTCCCGGCATTTGTCGTCCAGCCCACGAAAATATCCGTGGCGCTCTGAATCATGCGCTGGCCCTTGATCACCCGCTGACCGTGGTGCGGGTAGCGGCTCGGCTCAAGGAATTTCTCGTAGACGGAGGGCCCCGCCTGCTTGATCTGGAGGAAGAACGGGTCGAGCGTGCGACGCTCTTCCAACAGCACCAGGTACACCAGCATCCCAACGCTTCCCACCCCCACCACTTGGCGGACCGCGTCGACGATGTCGAACCGCGACAGCAGACTCCAGACGTGGTCGGGCACGGAATCGCGGTAGGCCGCGGCGATCAGGTCCGGGTCCACATCCTCATCGCTAAGCGCATGGGTGCGAAAAGGCGGATCCTCGATGATTTTCCGATGCCCGTCGACCACGGTTGTCAGCTTTTTCGACGCCCCGCGGCTGGTGCGTTTGCGCGCTTGCGAACCGATCTGGTCGCCGATCTCGTCGGCGTCATACGGCGCCAGATGACCGACCAGTTCTTCGACATCGAAGCGGTCGTACCAGATGTCAATCTCTGGCATCGTCGCGTAGTTCGCAATCGCGTCGGCGTACCCGCGGTAAGCCGCATCCGCCGATTCCCGTGCTGCCTTGGCGGACAGCCCGTAGTCGCGGGCCAGCACGACCACCGACGCAACGAGCCGCTTGACGTCCCATTCGAAGGGGCCGGGCAGTGTCTCATCGAAATCTCGCAGGTCGAACGAGAGGTTGCGTTCGGGTGTGTTCCACAACCCGAAGTTGAGCACGTGCGCGTCCCCGCAGAGCTGCACGGTGATCCCGGTGTTCGGGGTGGAGGCGAGGTCCGCGGCCATCACCGCTGCGGCGCCGCGGAAGTACGTCCACGGCGAGGCTGCCATCCGTCCATGCCGGATCGGCAGCAGGTCCTGAGCGCGGAACTCGTTCTGCGCCAGGATGGTGGTGAGAGCATCGTGACCGCGACCGTCGGGATTCCAGTCGGCCAAGGCGCGGCGTGGCACGATCTTGCGGGCCGAGCGGCCTTCGCCACCCCGTTCAGGTCGGCCTACACTCTCGCGGTCCGCTATGGCGTTTGAGGTCGACAGAGCCGGCATCGCCGGATTATCTCAGTGCCTCAATGCCGGTGATCGGAGAACAGCGCATTCAGCGTCGTAGTGCGGCGCGCATCCGATCGGCGGCGTCGCGCACGACCCCGAGCTGTTTGGCCACCTGTATGGGCGCGGTGCCGCCTCTGGCGTCGCGGGAGTTGACCGACCCGTCGATCGTGAGCACCTCACGCACCTGTCCCGTCAGCTCGGGGTGGATCTCGGCGAGCTCCGCGTCCTCGAGGTCTTCCAGCCCGACGCCGCGGGCCTCGGCGGCACGCACTGCCGCGCCGGCCGCCTCATGCGCGACCCGGAACGGCACTCCCCTGCGCACCAGCCACTCCGCGACATCGGTGGCCAGCGTGTAGCCCAGCGGTGCCAGCTCGGCCATCCGGTCTACGTCGAAGCGCAGCGTGCCGACGAGACCCGCGATCGCGGGCAGCAGCAGTTCCAGCTGGGCCACGGAGTCGAACACCGGCTCCTTGTCCTCTTGCAGATCGCGGTTGTACGCCAGCGGCTGCGCCTTGAGCGTCGCCAGCAGCCCGGTGAGATTGCCGATCAGCCTGCCGGACTTGCCGCGGGCCAGCTCCGCGATGTCGGGGTTCTTCTTCTGCGGCATGATCGAGCTGCCCGTCGACCACGAGTCGTGTAGCGTGACATAGCCGAATTCAGTTGTGCTCCAAAGGATGATGTCCTCGGCCAACCGGGACAGGTTGACGCCGATCATGGACAGGACGAAGGCCGCCTCCGCAGCGAAGTCGCGGGCTGCGGTGGCATCGATCGAGTTGTCGGCCGCCGCCTCGAAGCCGAGTTCCTCGGCGATCGCGTCGGGGTCCAGCCCGAGCGACGACCCGGCCAGCGCGCCGGATCCGTACGGCGACACCGCAGCCCGCTTGTCGAAGTCGGCGAGCCGATCCACATCGCGCAGCAGCGGGTGCGCGTGTGCCAGCAAGTGGTGCGCCAGCAGCACGGGTTGGGCAGACTGCAGGTGCGTCTTGCCGGGCATGATCGCCGTCGGATGCGCGGCCGCCTGGGTGGCCAGCGTACCCACGACGTCAAGCACTCCGTCGGCGACCCGGCGCACCGCGTCGCGCAACCAGAGTCGAAAGAGCGTGGCCACCTGGTCGTTTCGCGATCGTCCCGCCCGCAGCCGGCCACCGAGATCCTCGCCGACGCGGTCGATCAGGCCGCGCTCCAGCGCGCCGTGCACGTCCTCGTCGGTGACGAGCGGCCCGAAGCTGCCGTCGGCGACGTCTTCGGCCAGGCTGTCCAGGCCGGCAAGCAGGCCGTCGCGCTGCTCGTCGGTCAGCAGCCCGGCCCGAGACAGCACCCGCGCATGCGCCTTCGACGCCGCGACATCGTACGGCGCCAGCACCCAGTCGAAGTGCGTCGACTTACTCAGCGCGGCAAGGGCGTCGGACGGCCCGTCGGCGAACCGGCCACCCCACAGCGAGCCTTCGTTGGTGCTCATGACGCACTCCGATATTGCACCGAGATCGACGTTTTGGCGCTTTCTACTCGCACTTTCACGCCGAAATGTCCGTTTGGGCATAGAGAGTCGGTGCTCACTGGCCGGCGAGGTCCCTGCGGGCGGAAATCTTCGACGACAGGCCATGCACGTGCACGAAGCCCTTGGCCGCCGACTGGTCGAACGTGTCGCCCTCGTCGTAGGTCGCGAGGTTGAAGTCGTACAGCGACTCGGCGCTGCGCCTGCCATTGACCGCAATGTGCCCGCCGTGCAACACCATCCGGATCTCGCCCGACACGTGCTCCTGCGTCTTGGCGACGAACGACTCCAGCGCCGTCTTCAACGGCGAGTACCACAAGCCGTCGTATACCAGCTCACCCCACTTCTGATCAGTGTTCCGCTTGAACCGGCCGAGTTCACGTTCCAGCGTGACGTGCTCGAGTTCGGTATGCGCGGTGATGAGCACCATCGCGCCCGGCGCCTCATAGATTTCGCGGCTCTTGATGCCGACCAACCTGTCCTCGACCACGTCCAGCCGACCGACTCCCTGCGAACCCGCGCGCTCGTTGAGCTCCTCGATCGCCTGCAGCGCAGTGACCGGCCGGCCATCGATCGAAACCGGCACGCCCCGTTCGAATCCGACGATGACCTCGTCGGGCGTGCTCCAGTTGACGGTCGGGTCTTCGGTGTAGTCGTATACGTCCTTGGTCGGCGCATTCCAGAGGTGCTCGAGGAAGCCGGTCTCCACCGCCCGGCCCCACACGTTCTGGTCGATCGAGAACGGTGAGCGCTTGGTGACGCCGATCGGAATGGCGTTCTCCTCGGCGAACGCGATGGCCTTCTCGCGCGTCCACGCGTAGTCGCGGACAGGTGCCAGCACCTGGAGATCCGGTGCCAGCGAGGCGAATCCGACCTCGAAGCGGACCTGGTCGTTGCCCTTGCCGGTGCAGCCGTGGGCGACGATGCCGCCCCCATATTCGCGCGACGCGGCCACCAGATGTTTGACGATCAACGGCCGGCTCAGCGCCGACACCAGCGGGTAGCGGTCCATGTAGAGCGCGTTGAACTGGATCGCGGGAAGGCAGTACTCGTCGGCGAACTCGTCCTTGGCGTCGACCACGACGGCTTCGACCGCACCGCAGTCGAGTGCGCGCTTGCGGACGACCTCCATGTCCTCGCCGCCCTGACCGAGGTCGATGGCAACCGCGACGACTTCATGGCCGGTCTCCTTGCCGATCCAGCTGATCGCCACCGAGGTGTCCAAACCACCGGAATATGCCAGGATGACGCGTTCGGACATTAACCAATCTCCTTTTGTTGGATGCATTCCAGCTTCACGGCCAGTTCAGCGCCGGTCATCGGGTCACGCGCCACCACCAGGATGGTGTCGTCGCCTGCGATGGTGCCGACCACGAACGGCAGTGCGGCGCGGTCGATCGCGCTGGCGAGATAGTGCGCCGCGCCGGGCGGCGTGCGCAGCACAGCGAGGTTGCCGCTGGCGTCGGTGGACACCAACAGTTCGCCCAGCAGTCGCGACATGCGTTCGGTTCCACCGGATACGCCGCGCACCGGGCTGCCGTCCTCGGGTACGACGTACACGCCGACGCCGCCGTCGGCGCCGCGCAGTTTGACCGCGCCGAGCTCCTCGAGGTCCCGCGACAGCGTGGCCTGGGTGACGTCAATGCCTTCGTCGGCCAGCATCGCGGCCAATTCGGTCTGGCTGTGTACCGATTGCGAGGACAGGATCGAGACGATGCGAGCCTGTCGACCTACCCGGGTAGCCGAGGTCATTTCTAGGCCACCCCGCTCTGCTCCAGCAGCCACACCAGCAGCGCCTTCTGCGCGTGCAGCCGGTTCTCGGCCTCGTCCCACACTGCGCTCTGCGGTCCGTCGATGACCTCGTCGGTGATCTCCTGGCCGCGGTGCGCCGGAAGACAATGCAGCACAACGGCATCGGAGTCGGCGAGGCTCAACAGTTCGGCATTGACCTGGAACGAGCGGAATGGCCGGACCCGGTCCAGCCCGTCGTTCTCCTGGCCCATCGAGGTCCAGGTGTCGGTGACCAGCACGTCGCAGCCCTCGGCGGCCCCTTTGGAATCGGCCGTCAGTGTCACGGTCGCACCGGTCAGCAGGGCCCTCTTCTCGG
>DASQCE010000198.1:0-5235 GCA_035634855.1 Mycobacterium sp. | reverse complement strand
ACGTGTTCCAGTCTGGCGGGCAAGGGCGGGGTCCTGTCAGCAGCTCAGCGGGGTCTTCGACGGCCCCTACGTAGTGCCATGAGGTAGAACGCGTAGTGGGCTACGCATGACCCGCAACGTCGGGCGCGGAACAGTTCGCGTTGTGAAAGCCGGGGGGACCGCACGAAGAAAGCTGCGCGAATGGGTCCGCCGATACCTGCCGTGCGAACTCGCGGGAACAGCGGGGGAGTTGGGCGGCGCGGCGGTCGCATACCTGGCGACGGGCTCATTGGCCGCGGCGGCGATCGCCGCGACCATCGGCGCGTCGGCCGGCTACTACGCGGCGGCCTACGTGAGCGCGTTGCGCCTCAGCTACCGAGACCACGGCGACAGGCGCTGGCCGTTACGTGTGTTGAAATCAAACCTGCTCGCGCTGCGCAGCGTGGCCGTCGAGTTCGGCCCCGCCGAGCTGATCGACAGCGTCGCGGTCAGGCCCGTCGCGTTTTATCTCGGTCCGCTGATCTTCGACAACACGATCGGCGGCTGGATCTTCGGCAAGCTCGTCTCCGACCTTGCGTTCTACCTCATCGCGATCGTCTGCTACGAGCGGTTCAAGGCCCTGCTGGTGCGGGCCGGGCCGAGCGCTGAGGAGGTGACCGATGGATCCGTCCCGACGGTCGAAGCTGCGTGAGGAGTTGCGGGCGGACGCCGGACGGCTAGCCTCGCTTGCCGAACGGCACGGCACACCGCTGCTGGTGCTGCAGCCGCATTTGGTTGCCCGCCGCTACCGGCAGCTGACGGCCAGGCTGGCCGGATTCCGCCTGCACTACGCCGTCAAGGCGTCGCCGCATCCCGTGGTGCTGTCGACTATCGCGATCTGCGGTGGCGGGTTCGACGTCGCCACCAGCGCCGAGATCGCCCTTCTGCAGCGGCTCGGCCTGCCGATGGACCGCTGCATCCACACCAATCCGATCAAGAAGCCCGTGGACATCGACGCGGCATACGCGGCGGGCATCCGCACGTTCGTCGTCGAGAACGCTTGCGAGGCACAGAAGTTCGCGGGACGGCCAGCCGACATCGAGCTGCTGGTGCGGCTGGCCTTCCGCAATCCGGCCGCCAAGTCCGACCTGTCATCGAAGTTCGGAGTCGAGCCGGCCGACGCCGAGCTACTCGTAAAGCACGTCATCTCGGTGGGAGCGCAGTTCGCCGGGTTCAGCTTCCATGTCGGCAGTCAGACCCCGTCGCCTCAGCCCTACGGCACGGCGCTGCGCGGCACCCTGGACCTGATCGCGCACATCGGCGAGAGCCTCGGCGTGCACAGCCGCGTCATCGACATCGGCGGCGGGTTCCCCGTCGCCTACCGCGAGCCGATGCCCACCATCGACGCGATCGCCGATGTCATCGACGGCGCGCTGGGCCCGGCGCGTGACGACTTCACGTTCCTCGCGGAGCCGGGACGGTTCCTGGCCGCGGACTGTATGACGTTGCTCACCAGCGTCGTCGGCACCGCGGAGCGCGACGGCCAGGTGTGGCATTACCTCGACGACGGGGTCTACGGCAGCTACTCCAACGTCATGACCGAAGATGTCCACCCGCCGATCCTCGCGCTGCGTGAGCTAACCGAAGACGGCGCAGCCGAATACGAGCTGGTGACGCTCGCTGGGCCGACTTGTGACAGTGCGGACGTGATCGCCCGTGACTACCCGATGCCGCCTCTAGAGGCGGAAGACATCGTGGTCAGCCCGATGATGGGGGCCTACACCAGCGTCACGTCGTCGCGGTTCAACGGCATCCCCGCGACCTCGATCGTGATGAGCTGACTCGTTCTTAGGTTCAGCGCGAGCTTTACCCGCGACGGCCCGCAACGCCGTTGGTGGGATGGCAGATCATGACGACTGAACGCATCGCAGACCACGTCAAGTTCGCCTACTGGGTGCCCAATGTCAGCGGCGGCCTGGTCACCAGCGACATCGAGCAGCGCACGGACTGGAACTACGAGTACAACGCCAAGCTCGCCCAGACCGCAGAGAGCAACGGGTTCGAGTACGCGCTGTCGCAGGTCCGCTACGAGGCCAGTTACGGCGCCGAGTACCAGCACGAGTCGACAAGCTTCTCGCTGGCTCTGCTGCTGGCCACGCAGAAGCTCAAGGTGATCGCCGCGGTCCACCCTGGACTGTGGCAGCCGGCCGTGCTGGCCAAGCTCGGCGCCACCGCCGATCACCTCTCCAACGGCCGGTTCGCGGTCAACGTCGTGTCCGGCTGGTTCAAGGACGAGTTCACTCACCTCGGCGAGCCGTGGCTGGAACACGACGAGCGCTACCGCCGCAGTGCGGAGTTCCTGCAGGTGCTTCGCAAGATCTGGACCGAAGACGACGTCGACTTCCGCGGCGATTTCTACCGCATCCACGACTTCACGCTGAAGCCCAAGCCGCTCAACACGCCCGAGCGGCCCAACCCGGAAATCTTCCAGGGCGGCAACTCCGCGGCCGCACGGCGCAACGGTGGCTACTACGCCGACTGGTACTTCTCCAACGGCAAGGATTTCGACGGGGTCACCGAACAACTCGTCGAGGTGCGCGACCACGCCCGCAGTGTCAGTCCAGCCGGTCGCGAGGTCCGCTTCGGACTCAACGGCTTCATCATCGCCCGCGACACAGAGAAAGAAGCGAAGGAAGTCCTCAGAGAGATCATCGAGAAGGCCAACCGTCCCGCGGTCGAGGGATTCCGCTCTGCTGTGCAACAGGCCGGCAGCTCGACGTCCGACAAACGCGGCATGTGGGCCGACTCGACGTTCGAGGACTTGGTGCAGTACAACGACGGGTTCCGTACGCAATTGATCGGAACACCCGAGCAGATCGCGGAACGCGTTGCGGCGTACCGCAAACGCGGTGTCGACTCGATCCTCGGTGGCTTCCTGCACTTCCAGGAAGAGATCGAGTACTTCGGTTCGCGGGTACTGCCGTTGGTGCTCGAAATCGAAGATTCCGAAAAGGATTCGCTCGGTTCGCCGGTGCTGGTGTCGGCCTGAGGCCGAGATGGACGCCGCCTTCACAACAGGGTGCGCTAGCGTGGGTAACTGAATCGCTCAGGCCAGCACAGGAGAGGTCATGACCTACCCGCCCGGCAATCCCGGATACTCGTCCGCGCAGCAGCCGACTACTCAGTTCGCTGCGCCCACTCAGCAGTTTGGCAGGGTGCCCGACACTGCCCCTGCCGCCGAAGGCCCGAGCAAGTTGCCCGTGTATCTGACCGCCGCGGTGGCGGCGCTTGGCCTCGCGGTGTACCTGTCGAGCTATGGCCCGCTGTTCGCAGCGAATGCCGACTTCTTCACGCCAACGCTGCTCGACCTCGGCGTGGTGTCGGCGCTGCTCGCCGGGCTGATTGCCGGTGTTGGCATAGTCCCCAAGCAGAAGACGGCGCCCGCGCTGGTGGCTGTCCTGTCGGTGCTGGGCTTCCTGCTTGTGATCGCCATCGTGCTGACCGCGCCCCAGGGGGTCGAAATCGAGTGGGGCCTCTACCTGATCATCGGGTTCAGCGTGGTGCAGGCGATCGTCGCCGTCGCGGCCCTGCTGTTCGACGCGGGTGTCATCGCGTCGCCCGCGCCGAAGCCCCGCTACGAGCAGCAGCAGCCGTACGGCCAGTACGGCGGCCCCGGGCCGTATTACGGACAGCCTCATCAGCCCGGTCCGCAGCACCAGCCGGGACAACAGCAGCGCCCCGGCTATCCGTCGCCTTACGGAGGTGGCTACCCAGGCAGTCCGTCGACGGGCGGATTCTCTGCGGGCCCCCAAGGCGGCCCCCCGACGCCGCCCACCGGTTTCCCCACGTACGGCCAGCCGCAGTCGTCGAGGGATGCACCGTCGTCGAGCAATGCGCCGACGACACAGGTGCCTGCGCAGCCGTCGTCTTCCAACCAGTCCGGGCCGCCGCCGTCGTAGTCTGGGCCGCGCGTGCGTCAACTTCGCGCGCGTGAGCTAGCGCGAGGAGCGGCCCAGCCAGTGGACAATCCCCAACAGATGGGTGGGGGTACCGCCCGCTCGCGGGGGAGTACCCCCAGACCAGTCGGCACCCGCCAGGCGCGTGAGCTGCTTAGGGTCGCGTTCGGGCCGTCCATCGTCGCGCTGGTCATCGTCGCGGCGGTGGTGTTGCTGCAGCTGCTCATCGCCAACAGCGACATGACCGGCGCCCTGGGCGCGATCGCGAGCATGTGGCTTGGCGTGCATCAGGTGCCGGTGTCGATCGGCGGGCGCGAGCTGGGCGTGATGCCGTTGTTGCCGGTGCTGGCGATGGTGTGGGGCACCGCGCGCACCACGGCGGGCGCCACCTCGCCGCAGGCCTCGTGGTTCGTCACGCGATGGGTGGTCGCCGCGGCGCTCGGCGGTCCCCTTCTGATCGCGGCGATCTCGCTGGCGGTCATCCACGACGCGGCTTCGGTGCTGACCGAACTGCAGACACCGAACGCGTTGCGCGCCTTCTCCGGCGTGCTGGCCGTGCACGCGATCGGCGCGCTGATCGGGGTCGGCTCGCGTGTGGGCCGACGGACGTTGACGGCGTCCCCGCTGCCGAAGTGGCTTCCCGACGCGTTCCGTGCGGCCGCCGCCGGGGTGCTGGCACTGGTCGGGCTTTCCGGCGTCGTGATGGTCGGCTCGCTGATCGTGCACTGGTCGACGATGCACGACCTGTACGCGATCACCGACTCGATGTTCGGACAGTTCAGCCTGACCGTGCTGTCGGTGCTGTACGCGCCGAACGTGATGGTCGGCACGGCCGCGGTCGCGGTGGGGTCGAGTGCACATGTCGGCCTGGCCACGTTCAGTTCGTTCACGGTGTTCGGCGGCGACATCCCGGCGCTGCCGGTGCTGGCGGCGGTGCCGTCACCACCGCTCGGCCCGGTGTGGGTGGCGCTGCTGATCGTCGCGGCGGCGTCCGCGGTCGCAGTCGGGCAGCAATGCGCGCGGCGGCCGCTGCCGCTGTTGCCTGCGCTGGGCAAGCTGATCGTCGCCGCCGCCATCGCGGCGCTGGCCATGGCGCTGCTCGGTTTCGCCGGCGGTGGCCGGCTGGGCAACTTCGGTGACGTCGGCGTCGACCAGGTCACGTTCGCACCCGCCGTCTTTGTGTGGTTCGTCGGCATCGGTGCGCTGACGGTGGCGATGTCCGGCGGCATTGGGCGACGGCCCAAGCGGGCCAAGCCGGTGCCCGAACCCGAGCCCGAAATGGTCGAGGACGAACCCGAACTCGAGCCCGAAATGGCCGAGG
>DASQCE010000197.1:0-15915 GCA_035634855.1 Mycobacterium sp. | reverse complement strand
CACCGAAATTTGCAAACCTAAGGGTAGAGGCATCGCCGTCCGCCACGGAGCTTGAGATCCTACGTGTGCCACAAGCATGGATATGAGTTCTGTTTATAGGTGGAGCTTCTTGACATAGTGCTGTGCAGGAGATGAAGGTTTCGGCACTTCGGAGCCGCCCTGCGGTGGGAGGTTTCAAACCACCACATGCTGCGTTGGCGGAAGACCTTGTGGTAAGCGATGTGGAAAAGGCGCACGAGAGGCGTCAGGTGGGGATCGGAAAGACGGTGCGCAGTCCTCGTTTTCGGGGGTCGTTGTTGACGTGTCGTAACTCAATCAAGTGACATCAACAGCGCCGCCTAAAACCCGTCATCACGCGCAACATCCAACTCGCCGTTCAGGACGGTGCGGCTTCGACGAGACTGAATGGTGAGGCGGTCGGAACCACACGAGTCATCTGAAATCCCGCGTCCTGCAAGATGTTTTGGTATTCGGCCGCGGTTCGTTCCCGTCCTGAATTGTCGACCAGCATCTCCAGATCCAGCCACTTCGTGGAGAATTCACGATCGTGTGGCGGTATCACGGACTCGACTAGCAGCACGGTCGCGCCCTCTTGTGTCGCGGCGCGCACATTCTTGAGAATCTCCAGGGCTTTGTCATCGGGCCAGTCGTGGATGATGTTCTTCAGTACGTACAGGTCGCCGCCATCGGGGACAGCGTCGAAGAAGGAGCCCTCGGCGATGGCCACGCGGTCTGCGATGTGGTGCTTGCGCAGCAGCGGTTCGGCATCTGCGACGACATGTGGTAGGTCGAAGAGGACGCCCTTGGAGCTTGGCGTCGCCGCCAAGATGCCGGCCAGCAGCCGGCCGTGCCCGCCCGCGACATCCACAATGGTGTAATAGCCGGTGAAGTCGTAGGCGGTCGTCACGGCAGCCACCGCCAACTCCGAGAAGTTCGTCATGGCGTGGTTGAAGATTTCGCTGAGTTCGGGCTCGCTCGAGACATATTCGAAGCCCTCCTTGCCGCGGAGCTTCGGAACCACCGCCTCACCGGTCCTGACCGCCTCGATCAAGTGGCTCCAGTGTTCACGGTCCTGTGCCGAGCCGACAAACCGTGCAAAGGCCGCCATCGAATCCGGCGTGTCCCAACGGAGGGTCTGCGCCAGCGGTGTCAGGCTGTAGCGGCCGTCGCGGCGTTGACGGAAGACGCCTCGGCCGATCAATGCCCGCAGCAGACGGCTCAGCGCGTCGGGGTTCGCGCCGACCTCGCGGGCCAACTCGTCGATCGCCAGCGGCTTCTCTGCCAGGGCATCGGCGATGCGCAGCTCGGCCGCGACTGTGATGGCCTGCGACAGCCACCCGGCTGTGATGAGCTCCACCATTGCACCCGGCGCGGGGGGCAGCGACTGGTGAAGCCGCAACAGGTGATGGCGGGCTCGATCGACCCCCCGAACCAACTGGACCGGCGGAAGCTTGGTGAAGATGCTCAACTGTTTGTTCCTCTCACGGAGAACTCGGTAGTCCTGCCACACAGGGATCGATCGTCGGGGATCACCGTTGCCCGAGCTTGGAGATTTCATGGAGATCCGGCGGAGATTGCAGGTAGAAACCTGCTGAATCGTGGGATCGTCGCCGCGATGGCGGCCAACTCTCGATACAGGCTGACCGCGTGGCTCAAGGAACTGCCGACCGGATCTGCCTTGTACCGTGCAGTAGACGGTTGACGGGACGCGTGGGTCCAAAACTCTTCGAGCGCCAACCCGAACTTCGTCGGCATCGTGAAAACGACTGTGAGCGCGACGAATGCAGGAGGTTGCGCCTGACATGTCGCCGTAGGTGAATACGGTGAGCCCGGTCAATCAATTGGCAACGACATTCCGTCGTGTTTGCTCACCGTGCGAGTGCGCATGCGTGCGCCGCGCACGGACGGGCCAGTAATGGCTGAAAGTCTTTGCCTGTATTGAGACATCTCTCAGTTGCGTCTCAGTTGACTAGTGCACAGTTGGCTCTGCAACTTTGCTATTCACTGACGAGGGAAAACGAAATCATATGAAGAAGCACCCGCGGTACGCGCGGCAACATCCGGAACGTCAATCGGATCCTAATCAGACTGCGGGCCAACAATACTCGGGTTGGTCGGCCCCGGGTGCATATCAGCAGCAGCCCTACGATTGGCGTTACGCTCAGCAGCCAGCCCAGCCACCATACGATCCGTATCGCGGCGTGCACCAGTCCTACTCTGCTTCGGCGCCGACTGCACCGATTCCCCAGCCGCGGAAGCGGCCTCGAGCAGGCGTCGTGATCGTCGGAGCGGCGGCCGTTGCCGTGGTAACCGGAGGTGTCGGCGCCGTGGTAGTCGCCGCCCAGCCTCACCTGCCGGCGGCGCTTCGCGCGGCGACACCCGCGGCATCCGCCCCCCGCCAGCCCGTTCCGGCCCCCAATCAACCCGCGGCGAGTCTGCCGGCCGGTTCGGTTGAGCAGGTTGCCGCGAAGGTGGTGCCCAGCGTGGTGAAGCTGCAGATCGCCATGGGTCATCAGAGCGAAGAGGGGTCCGGCATCATCCTCAGCTCGGACGGCCTGATCCTGACGAACAACCATGTTGTCGCCGCCGTCAATGAGGCGGCAAGCGGGGCCGCGGGCGAGCAAACCACGCCAAGCGGCCTGGGTGGTCAGGACGCGCCCGACGATCAAGGCTCACCCGGTGGTGAAGGCAGTGTCGGTGGCGGGAATGCGCAGGCAACCGTGACGTTCTCCGACGGCCGGAGCGTGCCGTTCACGGTGGTCGGCGCCGATCCGTCGGATGACATCGCCGTCGTTCGGGCACAGGGCGTTTCGGGGCTAACCCCGATCACTCTGGGGTCCTCGGCCGATCTCAAGGTCGGTCAGGATGTCGTGGCCATCGGATCGCCGCTCGGGCTGCAGGGCACGGTTACAACGGGCATCGTCAGCGCCTTGGACCGTCCGATGGCCTCCGGGGGTGACGCGGGCAGCCAGACCACGGTGCTCAATGCAATCCAGACCGACGCCGCGATCAACCCGGGTAACTCCGGAGGGGCACTCGTGAACATGAACGGCGAATTGGTGGGAGTGAACTCCGCGATCGCGACACTGGGCGGCGGCGGCGAGAACTCCCCTGGCGCGCAGAGTGGCTCGATCGGGCTGGGCTTCGCGATCCCGGTGGATCAGGCCAAGCGCATCGCCGACGAGCTGATCTCCACGGGCACCGCTACCCACGCCTCACTGGGTGTGCAGCTCAGTGACGACACCAGTGCCCACGGGGCGGCGGTCGCCAACGTGATGGCCGGGGGCCCGGCCGCGGCCGGTGGATTGCCCAGCGGCGTGGTGATCACCAAGGTCGATGACCACGTTATCGACAGCGCAGAGGCACTGGTCGCGACGGTGCACTCGAAAGCGCCCGGGGACACGGTCGCGCTGACTTACGTCGACGAGTCCGGCGCTTCCCAGACCACGAACGTGACGCTCGGCCGTTCGCAACAATGATCGGCTAGCCGCCGGGATCCACACGCCGACAACCGAATCAAGAAAGTGAACCGCAGGAACCAGCCAGGCGTCCGCATCGAGTGGAGACCTGGCTGTGTTCTGTCGGTGCCGCTACACGGTTCGCCCCGCTACGCCGACACCGGACTCTCCGGATGCGCCAGGCGATCATCACCTATGACTGCATGACCGAGGCAGGGCGGTGAAGTCAGGGAGCACTAAAGCGGGAGGAAGAATCCATTGATCCAGAGGCCCCAACTCCGGTAGTGGTCATCCCACACGACAGGGTTGCCGTGTGCCCAGACCGGCTGCGGAGGCTGAGGCGGTGCCCATGCAGGTGCTGCTGCCGGAGGCTGATAGGGACCTTGTTCGGCGGGCAGCGGTGGAGGCAAAGTCGGCTCGGCACTCGCGGTGGCGGCGGTCAGGCTCATCACCCCCGCGGTGAGGCCGCCCGCGACAGCACCGGCAGCGAGAGCCGCTTTGATCAACCTCATGAGTGGAAGACTCCATTTCCGGGAAGCAAGCCGACATCAGGGACTAGCCGCATCACTCGAAGGGTAAACCCCGTCGTCGACCAGTCCGCACGCTCGTGTCGCTGTCCGCCGTAGAAGCGCGGTTATTGATCATCGGGCCGCTGGGGACGATGAGGACAGGAGTGCTGCAGTGCGCGACGACGGCGGCCGCGACACTGCCCTGCAGGTGTCCCAACAGCCCGCTGCGGCGGTGAGGCCCTAGCACGATCAGACTCGCCCGGTGTTCGTCGGCAGCCTGGACGATGCCCTTCCAGGTTGGCGCCGCCTCGACGGCCACGCTCCGCGCCAGGAATCCGGCCTGGCAGGCCAGCGAGGCCCCATGGGCAGCGGTCTGCTCAGCGGCTCGCCGTACCTCGGTGGCCTGGTCGGCGTCGAAGTGTTTGACGCCGGTCGGTGTGAATCCGACATCGACGGGCTGCCAGACGCACACGACCAGGGCGTCTCGCCGAGGCGCCAACTGAGCAGCGGCCTGCGCGATGGCGAACGCAGCGAGTTCGGATCCGTCGTAGGCGAAGAGCACCGGCCCGGCGGAAGCGACATCGTCACGATGACTCGAAGTCGTCAGAGCTGGGGCATATTCGGCCGCAGCAACCGGGGAGGGCAGGTCTGACCGGATTCGGGCCAGTAGTGGCGGCGAGTACCAGGCGGGAGATTCGCCGTCGAGGAACCGGTCAAGGTTGGGCCGCTGTGGTCGGGCTCCGCTCAGTGCGTAGATGGCCACGCCGAAGAGGGCGCCGCCGATCGCGAGCCCGAAGCCGATCCAGAGTGCGTAGCCGGTGCCGACGTTCAGATCGGACGACGCCGTGACGGCGAAATGCGCCAGGATCGGTGCCACCATGAACGCGGCCACCGCACGCAAGAGCTCGATGATCGCGAAGACGCGCTGGAGGCTGGCCGACTGCAGTGAGAAGCCCGCGACGAACAGAGCGGGTGCGACGGTGGCGCCCAACGCAAGTCCCGTCAGCGCAGCGGCGACCAGGACGAGCGGCTGGTTGGCGGGAAGGGCGATCCGGAACACGACGATCCCGGCCGCGAGCAACGCCATGCCAGCCAGCGGAAGGTAATGCATCGCCCGTCGGGAGATGACGGTGCCGAACACGAATGCCATGAGGACGGCACCGCCGAGTTCGGGCAGGTACAGCAGCCCCACCCGGACCGGGCTGTAGTTCTGCAGCAACACGTTGGCCGTCAGCGCGGTTGCCGCTACCGACGCAGCCGCGGCGAACAGTGCCACGCCCACCCCGGCGACGGGGATCGAACTGGTCAGCATCGTACGAACGGTGAGCAGCGGACGACGAGTCCGGAACTGGTAGACGATCAGCACCACGATCAACGTCAGGCCGCCGAACAATGGCACGGTCACCGCCGCATCGGTGAATCCGTGGCTGGTGAGTTGCGCAGCGCCGATGAAGCCGGCAGCACAGCCGACGGCCGCCAGCCCGATGGCCGGCAAGTCACGTGGGGCGTCGAGATCGGCCGGAGGCGCGTCGTCGAACGTCAACGCGGCCATCACCAGAGCCATCAGCGCGATCGCGGCGACGATCCAGAACAGCGGTCGCCACGCATGCGCCTCGGCCTGCACCCCTCCGATGAACGGCCCGAGGGCGACCGCGCCGAAGACACACATGTTCATGATCACCGCGGTGTTGCGTAGTTTGTCCTTGGGAAAGCCGATCGTCAGCGGCGGCGCGGCGGCGATCAACAGCATGCTGGTAGTCAGGCCCTGCAGCACGTGTCCTGCGATGTACATGCCCGGCCCGTGTGCCGCCGCTGAGAGCACCGATCCCACCACAAGCAGAACCGCGTAGAGGAGCATCATCCTGCGCTGTGGCAGGTGTTGTGCGAACTGGACCGCCAGCACCGTACCCACTGCGTAGGCAGCATTGCCCAAGCCTGAACCCAGGCTCATCGCCTGGGTGCTCATGTGCAACTGCTCCGAGATGATCGGCACCAGCGGGTCAAGCGCCGCGGACAGTGCCAGGTAAGGAATCAATGCGAGTGTGACCATGGCGGCCACCGCCGGGTACCGCCCAGCGAGGGGACCTTGGCGCATCAGGCCAGCCCGTAAGCGTCCGTCAGAAGTGCTGGGCGACGTCGCGGCGCGTTCGGGCAGTTGGGTAACGCGCTGGGGCCAGGCACGTGTGCCTGCAACTTCTTGGGGGCGGGATTTGTTCCCGCACAGACGGATTTTTCGCGACCGACTGGTCAGGGGTTGGCGCCACCCAACGCACCTTCGATCCTCGGGCTCCGCCCGGAGTGGGCGAATCGGGTCGCATCGGATCAGGTGAGAGGTGAAAACTCACTTCGGTGGATCTCGCATATATTCATGTCGACGTCTTCAGCCAATCGCCATTTGGCGGCAACAGCCTGCCGGTCTTTCCCGATGCTCGCGACTTGAGTGCGCAACAGATGCAGCGCATCACGGCAGAGATGCGGCACTTCGAAGCCATCTTTCTCGAACAGACAAGCCAGCCCGCCACTGTCGACGCCAGGATTTTCGATCTGTTCGAAGAATTGCCCTTTGCCGGACACCCGGTCATCGGGGCGGCGGCGGTCATGCACAAACGGTCGGGAGCTGACGGCGCACAAAACTGGCGGTTCCAGCTACCCGGCAAGACGGTCGAGATCACCACAGAGGTCATTGCCGGGCGCTACTCCGGACTGCTCGACCAGGGCGCGCCGCAGTTCTTGGGCACGACGGACGATCGGCGTCGCATCGCTGCTGCGTTCAGTCTCGCGCCACCCGATCTCGCCTCGGATCTGCCGATGGAAGTCGTGAGTACCGGACTGCGCTATCTGATCGTGCCAGTTCGGCCGGGCATGCTGGGGCGGGCTCGCATCGCCCGCGACATCACAGCTCTGTTACGGGGGTCCGACGCGCAGTTCGCGGTCTTGTTCGATGAATCGGCCCTCGAAGTGCGGCACTGGAACAACGACGGAATCATCGAGGATGTGGCCACCGGCAGCGCCGCTGGCACGATCGGCGCCTACCGCCTCCGCCATGGCCTGGTCCGCGGCGGCGACAGATTCATCCTGAACCAGGGCCAATTCACCGGCCGCCCAAGCAAATTGCGCGTGCTTCCGGAGGGGACCGCGAACCGCGTTGAAACGGTAAAGGTGGGCGGCGACGTCGCGTTCGTCGGACATGGCGTGCTCGAGGCCCTTCCATGATCGGATGATCCGAGTGCCCAGCGCGATCAGTCGTCGGCCACCTCGACCACGTGGACGTGCACCCCCGTCGCCGCGATCTGCTCCAGCTGTTCAGGATTGGCGGTGGAGTCCGTCACCAGATGATCAATCTGACTGAGCGGCACCATCTTCGCGAGCGTCACCTTGCCGATCTTCGAACCGTCGACGGCCACGACGACTTGCTGGGCATTGGCGGCCATGGCGATCGCGGTGCGAGCCTCGGCCTCGTCGAAGGTCGTCGCACCGATCTCGGCCGACATTCCGTCGGCGCCGAGAACCGCTGTGCCCACGGTGATCACCTGAAAAGCATGCTCGGACATCGGTCCAACGGCCTCAAGGGTATTCGCTCTCACCAACCCGCCGGTCGCGATCACCTTCATGTGGGCGTCCACGGCACAGTCGGCCGCGATCGTCAGCGAGTTCGTCACGATCGTCATCTGCGGTCGTCCCTTCAGCGACCGGGCCACCTCCCCGGTGGTGACACCGCCCGTGAGAGCGACCGCCTGTGGGCCTGCGGGCACCAGCGCGGCCGCGTGCTGGGCGATCCGTCGTTTGATGGCATGCATCCGGTGGTCGCGAAGCCGCACCGGGATCTCGCTGCCGCTCGGGTCGAGCGCCCGCGCTCCACCATGGGTCCGCACCAGGAGCCCCTGGTCCTCCAGTTCGCTGA
The DNA here is from genome assembly GCA_035634855.1 of Mycobacterium sp. Taxonomy (GTDB): domain Bacteria; phylum Actinomycetota; class Actinomycetes; order Mycobacteriales; family Mycobacteriaceae; genus Mycobacterium. The sequence goes on along the minus strand of DASQCE010000197.1, from coordinate 8,047 downwards.
GATCGCGGCGCAGCGTCGCGGCCGACACGCGCAACTCAGCGCAAAGCACCCGGGAAGTGACCTCGCCGCGGTCACGCAGAAGCGAGAGCACCTCGCGCATCCGGTCGGTGCGCTTGATCGACATCGTTGGCGACCCCCTGGGACGATGGTGGATACGCTCAGTTTTACTGAGCGTTTCGCGGCTTTCCATTGCGCGCTCTGAGCGAGCTTCTCATGATCGACGAATGTTGCACACATCAGGACCGCGACATCTCGTAGGGCAGCGGGTGACACGTTGACCCTGGCCGCCACGGTCGACCTCGTCGCTTCGGCGGCTGCGGAGAACACCGCCGTCCTCGCGTTCAACGTCATCACAAGCGAGCACGCCGAAGGCATCGCCGACGACGCAGAAGCAGCCGACCCCCGGAAGTATCTGGCGGCGGGACGCCAGGCCATCGGCGACACCGCGGTCGACCTGCGTCGTGCCGTTGCGTCGGCGTCGCCGGTGACGGTCGACGTCGGGGAGCGTGACGTGCGATGAGCCGGGTGGCGTCCTTGCGAACGGTCAACTGGCTTGCCGAGACGATCAGACGGCACAAGGCCGGTGAGCCCGTTGGCATCTACTCCGTGTGCTCGGCGCATCCCACCGTGGTGCAGGCGGCTATCGCCCAGGCGGCCGCGGACGGCAGCCGCGTGCTCATCGAAGCCACGTCGAATCAGGTAGATCAGTTCGGCGGCTATACCGGTCTGCGACCGGCGGAGTTCCGCGATCTGGTCTTCGGCATAGCCGATGCGAGCGGGTTCGCACGTGAACGTGTCGTCCTCGGTGGCGACCACCTCGGTCCCAACCGCTGGCAGCGCCAATCCGCCAGTGCTGCAATGGCCAACGCCGAGGTTCTCATTGCCGCATATGTCGAAGCCGGGTACACCAAGATCCATTTGGACTGCAGCATGGCCTGTCCGGATGACCCGACCGTCCTCACCGACGAAATCGTGGCGGGTCGCGCGGCCCGCCTGCTTCGGGTGGCCGAGGACACTGCCCATCGCGAAGGCTCCGACGGCCCGGTGTATGTCATCGGCACCGAGGTGCCGGTACCCGGCGGAGCGCACGAGACGTTAGGCCGCGTGATCCCGACACCAGCCGACCGTGCCCGGCGAACGATCGCCGCGCACCGGGCGGCCTTCGCCGAACTGGGTCTGGAACACGTCTGGCCGCGCGTCGTTGCCCTGGTGGTGCAGCCCGGCGTCGAGTTCGACCACCTCAACGTCATCGACTACGAGCGCAGCGCCACCACCGAGTTGCGCCACGTCCTCGACACCGAAGAGCAGCTGGTCTTCGAAGCACATTCCACTGACTATCAACGGCCTGCCCAACTGCGCGAGCTGGTGGAAGACCACTGGGCCATCCTCAAGGTCGGTCCCGCACTGACTTTCGCGATGCGCGAGGCGTTGTTCGCACTGGCTCTTATCGAGAACGAGCTCGTCTCTCGGCCGTCTCGATCGAACCTGGTCGAGGTCGTCGAGCGCAGGATGCTGAGCGCGCCCGAGTACTGGCAGGCCTACTACCAAGGCGATCCGCTCGCCCAGCGCACTGCCCGCCGATACAGCTACAGCGACCGGCTCCGCTACTACTGGGCCGACGACGAGGTCGACGCCGCGCGGCAGACGCTACTGGCCAATCTCGACCGAATTGGCATTCCGTTACCGCTGATCAGCCAGTTCCTGCCCGCTCAGTACGACCGGATACGCGCCGGTGGCCTCGAACCGGTCGCGCAGTCTCTCGTGATCGACCGAATTCGCGACGCATTGTCGCCCTATGCAAACGCGTGCCGCACACGCGACGACAACCCTCGCGCCCTGACCACTGGAGGTGCCGGTGACTGAGTCCCCGTTCCCTGCCCATACCGATGTGCCGGCCCAAGAAGACGGTGGCGCAACGATTCTCGAGATCGGACAGCAACCCGACGCCTGGCGAGAGGTGGCGGGGCGCGCTGATGCGCAGGCCGCCGGGTTCCTCCGCGAGATCGCGGGTCGGCCCGACCTACGGGTCATCCTCGCCGGGGCGGGCAGTTCGGCGTTCGCGGGGGAGATCGCGGCGCCGGCCCTGCGGCGTCATCTCGACCGCCGCGTCGAGGCCATCGCGACGACGAGCATCGTGGCCAGTCCTCTCGACTACCTGGAGCGCAACACTCCCACCCTGGTGGTGTCGTTCGGCCGGTCCGGCAACAGCCCCGAGAGCCTGGCGACCACCGCGCTGGCCGACGAACTCGTCGACGATGTCTGGCATCTCATCTTCACATGCGACCGCGACGGAGAACTGGGCCGCGCGCACAGCGGCCGGGCGAACTCGCTCGTCGTCTACATGCCCGAACGCACCAACGACTCCGGCTTCGCGATGACATCGAGCTTGACCTCGATGCTGTTGTCGTGCCTGATGATGTTGGGGCCCGCCGAACGCGAAGACGCCGAGGCTCTCGCCCGCGCCGCCGAGCATGTCGTAGGTCTCCAGCCCGACATCCGGGCCCTCGCGCAGACCAAAAAGCAGCGATTCGTCTACCTCGGCAGCGGCCCATTGGAGGGGCTCGCGCGGGAATCGGCATTGAAACTGCTGGAACTGACGGCCGGTGAGGTGGTCACGTATTTCGACTCGCCATTGGGATTCCGGCACGGCCCCAAATCAGTGCTCGACGGGGACACGCTGGTCGTGGTGTACGTCTCGACCGATCCCTACACCCGCCGCTACGACCTCGACATCATCGCCGAGATCCGTGGCCAACTCGGCGAGGACGCCGTCACGGTGATCAGTACCGAGCCGATCCCGGCGGAGCTGGGGCCGGCCGTCGTGATACCCGGTCTCGAAGGCATCGATGACGCCCTGGTCGCGCTGGTCTATCTGGTGTACGCCCAGTACCTCGCGCTGTTCACCTCGCTGGAATGCGCGAAGACGCCAGACAACCCGTTCCCGTCCGGCGAAGTAAGCCGGGTCGTGCAGGGCGTCACCATCTATCCGATGGGCGGTGATCGATGATGGCCCGTTACCTCGGGGTGGACGGCGGCGGTTCGAAGACGGCGTTCGCGCTCATCGACGACGCGGGACACGTCATCGCCCGCGCCACAACCCCTACCTCCTACTACTTCACCGAGGGGTTCGACGGCGTCGAACGTGTTCTGGCGCAAGGCGTCGCGGACATCTGCGGACAGGCAGGCATCGACACGTCGGACATCGACGCGGCATTCTTCGGGATCCCCGGCTACGGCGAGGCCAGCGGTGACATCGAACAACTAGACGCCGTTCCGGTTCGCGTACTCGGACACGACCGCTACAGCTGCGACAACGACATGGTCTGCGGATGGGCCGGGTCACTGGCCGGTGAGGACGGGATCAACGTCATCAGCGGTACGGGGTCGATGACGTACGGAGAACGACAGGGCACCGGATGTCGCGTCGGTGGCTGGGGTGAGCTGTTCGGCGACGAGGGCTCGGCGTATTGGGTTGCCACGCAAGGACTGAACGCATTCAGCAGGATGAGCGACGGCAGGCTGACCCGCGGCCCGCTCTACACACTCATCAAGGAGCGCCTGCAACTCTCCGGCGACCTCGACGTCGTCAGCCTCGTGATCGACAAGTGGGCCGGAAACCGAGGATCCATCGCCTCGTTGGCCACCACTGTCTGCGAGGCCGCCCGCATGGATGACGAGGCATCCACGCGCATCCTGTCCGCCGCCGCGGACGAACTTGTGGCGCTCATCGAAACCACCAGGCGGATAGTGGGTTTCACCGATCAAGAAACGGTGCCGGTGTCCTACTCGGGTGGAATGTTCTCCGACGAACGTTTTCTGGCGTTGTTCCTCGCTGTCCTGCAGGAGCGTCCTGCGAAGTACGACCTCAGACGTCCCCTGCTCGATCCGGCGGTGGGCGCCGCAATCTATGCCGCCAAGCACAGCGGTCATTCGCTGCCCGCCAGGTCCCTGCACCAACTCGCTGATACCAGAACATGATCCGAAGAGGTGAGGACGCCATAACCGAAGCACCGACCGCGGCGGTGCTTGACCCGACACGCGCCGATGCGCAACCAAGGAGCCGGACGTGAAACCCACGATCGTCATCGTCGGCGCGGGCAGCGTCGAGTTCACCCGCGAGCTACTCGGCGACATCCTCTCGTTCCCTGAACTCGGCTCAGTGCGGATCGTGCTGCACGACATCGACGTCGAACGTCTCGAGACCGCGGAGGCGATCGCCCGAGCCACCGCCCGCGCGGCCGGTGCCCAACCGGAAGTGGTCGCCAGCGCCGACCGTCGGCGCGCACTCGACGGTGCCGACTATGTAATCAACGTCATCCAGGTCGGCATGCACCAAGCGACGGTGCGCGACTTCGAGATCCCCGCGAAGTACGGGCTGAACCAAACCATCGCCGACACCATCGGCGTCGGAGGAATCTTCCGCGGCCTGAGGACCTTTCCGGTTCTGGCCGATATCGCACGTGACATGGAGCAGGTGTGCCCGGACGCCTGGCTGCTCAACTACACGAACCCGATGGCCATGAACGTGACGTTCCTGCACCACGTCGCTCCGCGGCTGAAGGTGCTCGGGCTGTGTCATTCCGTGTATTGGACGATGGTCGGATTGTGTGAGCTCGTCGACGTGCCCTACGACGACGTGTCCTACTGGTCGGCCGGCGTCAATCACCAGGCGTGGGTGCTGCGGTGGGAGCGCGGCGGCCGGGATCTGTATCCGTTGTTGGACCAGCGCATCGCCTCCGATGCGGAACTGCGCCGACGCGTGCGGGTCGACATGTACCGACGGCTGGGCTACTACCCCACCGAGACGAGTGAGCATTCGAGCGAGTACGTCCCCTGGTACCTGCGCCATCCCGACGAGGTCGACCGGTTGCGGATCAGTATCGGTGAGTACGTCTCCATCAGCGAGGCGAACCTGGCCGAATACCGCCGTGTCCGAGCAGAATTGGCCGATACCGAGACGCTGCCCATCGATAAAGGGTCCACGGAGTACGCGCCGCAGGTGATCCACTCCCTGGAGACGGGGACGACGCGGGTGATCTCCACCAACGTCGTCAACGACGGATTGATCACCAATCTGCCCGACGGTGTTGCCGTCGAAGTGCCGACGATGCTCGACGCTCTGGGTGCGCATCCCATGGCGGTGGGCGACCTGCCGCCGCAATGCGCCGCGCTCAACCGGGGTTTCCTCGGCCCCGTGGATCTGACGGTCCGCGCCGCGGTCGGCGGGGATCCGCGCCTGGTGCGCGCGGCAGCCATGGTCGACCCCAACACCGCGGCCACGCTGACCGTCGATCAGATATGGGAACTGTGCGACGAGCTGACAAAGGCGCACGGAGACCTCCTACCCGAGCCGCTGCGCTCGACGCTGGCGCTGTGAGAGCGGGCCGGCCGTGAACCAAATGCTCCAGCTCACCCAGAAGTCGCCAACAAAGGAGTTGTCTACCGTGATTCGACGCCGGCTCTGCATCGCATTGGTTGCCGTCCTTGCCCTCGTCCTCACCGCGTGCGGTGGCGGTGGCTCGTCGCCATCCGGCCCGACCGAGATAGCGGTATGGCACGGATACCAAGACACCGAAGGTGAGGTCTTCAAGGGCCTGATCGACCAGTACAACAAGGACCATCCCGACGTCAAGGTGAGCGAGCTCTATTCCAGCAATGACCTCGTGCTGCAGAAGGTTTTGACCGCGGTGCGGGGCGGCAGTGCGCCCGACGTCGCCTACATGTTCGGGTCGTGGTCGCCGAACATCGCCAAGATTCCACAGATCGTCGACATGGCCAGTCAAGTCTCTAATGCCGATTGGAAATGGGATGACTTCTATCCGGCCGAGCGGGAGGCGGCGACCGTCGGGGACAAGATCGTCGGCGTGCCCGCCCTGGTGGACAACCTCGCGATCGTCTACAACAAGAAACTCTTCGCCGACGCGGGGATCGCACCGCCGAGCCCGACCTGGACCTGGGACGACTTCCGGGCGGCGGCCGCCAAGCTGACCGACCCGTCGAAGGGACAGTACGGCTGGCTCATTCCCGCCGACGGAAGCGAAGACACTGTCTGGCACTACGTTCCGATGCTCTGGGAAGCCGGCGGCGACATCCTGTCGCCCGACAACCAGCACGCCGTCTTCAACTCGGAGGCGGGTGTCAAAGCATTGACCACGCTGCAGCAGATGGCGGTGAACGACAAGTCGCTCTACCTCGACACCACCAACGAGAACGGCCCCAAACTGATGAACAGCGGCAAGGTCGCAATGCTGGTGACCGGCCCGTGGGATCTGAGCCAACTGTCCGACATCGAGTACGGCGTACAGGTGATGCCGACCTTCGCCGGGTCCGGCGGAACCCACCAGACCATTTCCGGCCCGGACAACTGGGTGGTGTTCAACAACGGCGACAAGAGGAAGCAGGCGGCGATCGACTTCGTCAAGTGGTTGACCGCTCCCGAACAGGTCAAGGCGTTCTCATTGGGCACCGGTGATCTGCCCACTCGTATCTCGGTTGGGCAGAACCAAGCGGTCGTCGACAAAATGGACGAGAATCTGCCGGGCAGCAAGGTCTTCGTGGAGAATCTGTCCAACGTGAAGAAGGTCAGGCCGACCGTCGAGCAGTACCCCGCAATCTCGGAGGCGCTGGGACAGGCGATCGTGTCCGTGATGCTCGGCAAGGATCAACCGGCAGACGCGTTGAACGCTGCAGCAAAAGCCGCGGACGAAGCACTGGCCGGAAAATAGGCCCCGGGAGAGAGGGACATGCCCGAAGACGCCCCAGCCAGGCGGCCGTTCGCAGTCCTCAGAGGCCTCGGTCGCGGGGAGAGCGTGACGGGGTGGGCACTGGTGAGTCCCGCGGTGGTGCTGATCGGCGTCTTCGGTCTGCTGCCGGTGCTGATGTCGCTGCAGCTGTCGTTCCAGAAGTCCGACCTGCTCACACCGGAGACGCCGTGGGTGGGCCTCGAGAACTACCGCAAGCTGGCCGACGACCCGGTGTTCGTCGAGGCGATCAAACACACCATCATCTACACCGCGCTGTTCGTTCCCGGCACGATGCTGGTCGGTCTGTTCGTCGCCGCGGCGCTGAACCGCTCGGTGCGCTTCATCTCGGTGTACCGAACCGCGGCGTACATCACCATGGCGGTCTCGACCATCTCGCAGGGCATCATCTTCCTGTGGCTGACCGACCGTGACTACGGCCTGGTCAACGCGGCCCTCAACGCCGTGGGCGCTCCCTCGCAACCATTCCTGGCGTCCCCGGCGCAGGCCCTGTACGTGATCGTGGCGATGACGGTCTGGGGGTGGACCGGTTTCTCGGTGATCGTCTATCTCGCTGCGCTGCAGGGGGTTCCAGCCGAACTGCACGAGGCCGCGGCGATCGACGGTGCGAACGCCGTCACCCGCTTCCGCACCATTACGGTGCCCCTTCTCGGTCCAGCCAATCTGTTCCTCGTCGTCTGGCTGACGATCAACGCCTTGCAGCTGTTCGACGAGGTGTACGCCACGACGCGCGGCGGACCGCTGCGCGCCACCACCGTCATCGTGTACTACCTGTGGGACCGCGCGTTCGTGCAATTCGACGCCGGGTACGCCGCAGCGATGGCCTACGCGCTGTTCGTCGTCATCCTGGTGATCACCGCCGTGCAGTTCCGTCTCGCCCGTAAGCACGTGCACACCTCATGACGAAACTTCAGCTGTCAGACGTCGCGGCAGCACCCGTGCCCATCCTCGCGCACTCGGATGCTCCGCCCGCACCGCCGGCCCGCCGTCGGCGCTGGCTGCCCTTCAGTGCGTGGCACCTGGTCCTCATACCGCTGACCTTCCTGCTGATCGTCCCATTGCTGTGGATGCTCGTCACCTCGCTGGAGACCGAGGGCGAGGCCAACCGCTTTCCGCCGGTGCTCCTGCCTGAACGCCCCCGCTTCGAGAACTACTCCGAGGCCTGGGCCGCGGCACCGTTCGGGCACTTCTTCCTCAACAGCGCCCTCGTCACGTTGGTCGTGCTGCTGAGCAACCTGGTCGTCTGCAGCCTCGCCGGATACGCCTTCGCCCGCATCCGGTTCCTC
>DASQCE010000196.1:0-5670 GCA_035634855.1 Mycobacterium sp. | reverse complement strand
GCGCAAGGGCATCATCCTGGTGTCCTGCTGCCTGAGCCTGCTGATCGTGTCGATGGACGCGACGATCGTCAACGTCGCCATTCCGAACATCCGCGCCGACCTGCATGCCTCGGCATCGCAGCTGCAGTGGGTGATCGACATCTACACGCTGGTGCTGGCGTCGCTGCTGCTGCTCTCCGGCGCCACCGCCGACCGGTTCGGGCGCAGGCGGACGTTCCAGATCGGGCTGACGGTCTTCGCGATCGGCTCCCTGCTGTGCAGCCTGTCGCCGAATATCGAGACGCTGATCATCGCCCGCATGGTGCAGGCAGTCGGCGGTTCGATGCTGAACCCTGTCGCGATGTCGATCATCACCCAGGTCTTCACCGGCCGGGTGGAACGCGCCCGGGCGATCGGTATCTGGGGCGGCGTCGTCGGCATCTCGATGGCGCTCGGGCCGATCGTCGGTGGGGCCCTTATCCAGGTGGTCGACTGGCGCGCGGTGTTCTGGATCAACCTGCCGATCTGTGCTGCCGCGATCGTGCTGACTGCCATCTTCGTTCCCGAATCCCGGTCGGTCACGATGCGCGACGTCGACCCCGTCGGACAGGGCCTGGGCATGACATTCCTGTTCGGCGTTGTCTACGTGCTCATTGAAGGTCCGTTCAGGGGCTGGACCGACGCCCGCATCGTCGCCGTTGGCGTCGTCGCGCTGCTTGCCTTCGTGGGGTTCTTGCGCTACGAGTCGCGGCGCCGCGATCCCTTCATCGACCTTCGGTTCTTCCGCAGCATCCCGTTCGCGTCAGCGACGATGATCGCGGTGTGTGCGTTCGCCGCATGGGGTGCGTTCCTGTTCCTGATGTCGCTGTATCTGCAGGACGAGCGAGGCTTCTCGGCGATGCACACCGGACTGATCTACCTGCCTGTTGCCGTTGGCGCGCTGATCTTCTCGCCGCTGTCGGGGCGACTGGTCGGCCGCTTCGGCAGTCGGCCGTCGCTGCTGATCGCGGGCACCCTGATCACCGCGGCGACGTTGATGCTCACTCGGCTGACCGCGACCACCGCTGTTTGGCAGCTGCTGGCGATCTTCGCGGTGTTCGGCATCGGCTTCTCGATGGTGAACGCACCAATCACTAACGCGGCGGTGAGCGGAATGCCGACCGATCGCGCCGGCGCCGCTTCGGCGGTGGCATCGACGAGCAGACAGGTAGGCGTCAGTCTCGGTGTGGCGCTGTGCGGTTCGGTTGCAGGGGCCGCGATTGCCACCTCCGGAGCGGACTTCGCGATTGCGGCCAGGCCGCTATGGTTGATCTGCGCAGGGCTCGCCCTGTTTATCATCGCCCTGGCCGTCTACTCGACGTCGGCGCGGGCATTGCGCTCCGCTGAGCGGCTCGCCCCCCTGGTGGCTGGGCCGGACGTGCGACTCGAGGGTGCCGATGTCAAGTACTGATCTGGTTGATGAGGTTTGGCGGGCGATGGCCTCCCTGGTAATCGACAACCGCGACGGGTGGAAGCGAGCGGTCGTCGAACAGACAGGGCTGCCGTTCAGCAGAATTCGCATCCTCAAGCGACTGAGTCGCCTGCCGATGACGGTGAAGCAGGTTGCCCATGCCGCGGCCATGGATGCTCCTGCGACGACGGTGGCGATCAATGACCTCGAAGACCGCGGGCTGGTCGCGCGCGAAACCGATCCGACCAATCGGCGGTGCAAGGTCGTCTCCTTGACAGACGCCGGACGCGAGATGGTCCACAAGATCGACACGGTCGACCATCCCGCGCCCGATGTCCTGGCCGCGCTCGACGATGCCCAGCTCAAGGAGCTGCGCGCGATCATGGAGAAGCTCGCGAAGTAGCATTCTCGGTCGTCAATCCGGCGATTTCACAGTCCTGGCTTCTGCCTCGGCATGAGGATTACGGGGTGGCGATACCGTGCCGCACGTGCGGCGCAGAACCGCGCGACGGCGCCCGATTCTGCGATGCGTGCGGCTCGCCTGTCGCCGCCGTGGACAGTCACGCCGAGTACAAGCAAGTGACCGTGTTGTTCGCCGACGTCGTCCACTCGATGGACATCGCGGCGGCAGTCGGCGCCGAGCGACTCCGTGAGATCATGACCGACTTGCTCAATCGCTCATCGAAGGTCGTCCAGCGCTATGGCGGCACGGTGGACAAGTTCACCGGTGACGGGATCATGGCGGTCTTCGGCGCGCCGATCGCGCTCGAGGACCACGCCGTCCGCGCGTGCCGAGCGGCACTGGATATCCATAAGGATCTCAAGCAGCTCGCAAGCACGCTTGAGACGAGTGACGAGATCACGCTGGAGTTGCGAATCGGATTGAACTCGGGTGAGGTGATCGCTGGTGAGGTCGGCTCGGGCCCTTTGCGTTACACCGCCATCGGCGAACAGGTCGGCATGGCTCAGCGGATGGAGTCAGTGGCAACGCCCGGTGGGGTGATGATCAGCGAGTCGACCGCGCGCCTGGTCGAGAACGCCGCCATCTTGGGTGACGTGGAGTTGGTTCGGATAAAGGGCGCCGGTGATCGTGTGCCCGCGCGCCGTCTACTGGCGATCTCCACAGGCCGTGGGCCGAATCGAGTGGAGACAAGTTTTATCGGCCGTCAGTGGGAGATGGGCGCACTGCGCGGACTTCTCGACCGCGCAGTCAACGGCAATGGGTGTGTCGTCGGCGTGGTCGGCCCGCCCGGAATCGGCAAAAGCCGCGTTGTCCGCGAAATCGCCTCGCGGGCAACGGATGCGGGCGTCGAGATGTACACGAGCTACTGCGAATCTCACACCACTGACGTCCCATTCCATGCCGCTGCCGGTCTGGTGCGAGCCATCACCGGTTCGAACGGTTTGGACGGCGATGCGGCCCGGGCACAGGTCCGGGCGCGGTTTTCGGGGGCGGACGATGAGGATCTGTTGATTCTGGAGGATCTCCTGGGCATCGGCGATCCGGCGGCCACGTTGGCGCAGATCGACCCCGACGCCCGTCGGCGGCGGCTGGCGGCGATGGTGAATGCGGCGGCGCTTGCGAGGAACACGCCAACGGTTTACGTCATAGAGGATGCGCACTGGATCGACGCGATCAGCGAGTCGATGCTGGTGGACTTTCTTTCCGTCGTGCCCCGGACACGGTCACTCGTCATGATCACGTATCGACCGGAATACGTTGGTGCGCTTGCTCATGCACCAAGATCGCAAACCATAGCCCTTGAGCCGCTGGACGACTCGCAGATGTCGCAGCTCAGTGCTGAACTGCTCGGCAACCACGGGTCAGTGACCGGTCTCGCCGACCTCGTCGCCGGGCGCGCCGCGGGGAATCCCTTCTTCGCCGAAGAGATTGTCCGGGACTTGACCGAGCGTGACGTGTTGATTGGCGGCCGTGGCTGCTATCTGTGCGTCGAACCGGCGACCGACGTCAGCGTGCCAAGTACATTGCAGGCGGTGATAGCTGCACGCATTGACCGCCTCGATCCCGCCGCGAAGCGCACGTTGAACGCTGCGGCGGTGATCGGATCTCAGTTCAGCCCTGACACGCTGGGCGCATTGGAGATCGAGCCGGTGCTGGGTGACCTCGTCCTGGCGGAGCTGATCGACCAAACCGTATTCGGCCCGCGGCCTCAATACGCGTTCCGGCATGGTCTGATCCGTGCTGTTGCCTATGAGTCGCAGCTCAAATCGGATCGTGCGCAGTTGCATCGGCGGCTGGCCGCCGCGATCGAACAGCACGACCAGAACGCCGCACTGATCGCCGAACATCTCGAAGCCGCGGGTGACCCCCGTGCTGCCTATGCGTGGCACATGCGGGCGGGAGAATGGTCCAGGATTCGCGATATCACCGCAGCGCGGACGAGCTGGACGCGAGCACGGGATGTGGCCGACGCGCTATCCACCGACGATCCAGATCGCCTGGCAATGCAAATTGCTCCGCGGACGTTTCTGTGTGCTACCACGTTTCGGTCCATCGCGGGCATGGTCGATTCGGGTTTCGAGGAGCTGCGCGAGCTGTGCGCCGCGGCTGGTGACAAACGGTCACTGGCCATGGCGATGTTCGGTCAGATGACGGAGCTCATGGCGCAGGCCCGGGTGCGGGAGGCAGCGCAACTTGCGACCGAGCATGAACTGCTGTTGGAGTCGATCGGAGATCCCGAGTTCATGCTGGGGTTGTGCTGGGGAACGATGGCCGTCAAACAAGAGACCGGCCAGTTCGCTGACATCCTGCGGTGGTCGCAGGCCGCCATCGACATCGCCGACGGCGATCCCACCAAAGCCGACTTCTTCGTGATGTCGCCGCTGTCGCTGGCGGTGGTGTTTCGCGGCTTTGCGCGAGCAGTCCTCGGTCTTCCCGGTTGGCGGGAGGACTTCAACGACGGCTTCGCAATGGCCCGCGAATACGATCCGCTAGGTTTTGCCAGTTCCGTCGCCTACAAGTACGGGGCCGTCATGCAACACGGGCTGCTCGTCATCGACGACGTCGCGGTTCGCGAAATGGAGGAGGGGCTTCGGATAGCGCTTGATTTCGCCGACCACAACGCGCTCGGACTCACGAAGTACGTTCTGGGCTGCGCACTCCTGGAGTCTCGCTACGACGTTGGGCGAGGGCTGCAGCTGCTGGCGGAAATCCGCGAGATGTGCGAACGGAGGGAGTTTTTCTGGACCGAAATTCCACTGATCGACCTCCTCACGCATCGCGAAATAGCACTGAACGGAGACACGGAAGCTGCGTTGCAGCCAATGCGCGCGGCGGTTGACACGCTCTTCGAGAACGGCCAGTTCGCTTTCTGCAGTTGGGCCACCAGCGTGCTGGTCGTTGTGCTCCTCGGGCGCGGCACCGAGAGCGACGTGCGGGAAGCCGAGGCTGCGATCAACCGGCTGACCGCCGCGCCCATAGACGACTTGGTCGTCCGCGATATGACAGTATTGCGGCTTCGCGCCTTGGTTGCCCAAGCGGATGGCGACGAAACCGCCTACCTTGACTTCAGGGACCGCTACCGCGCGATCGCCACCGAGTTCGGCTTCGAAGGCCAGATGGCCCTTGCCGGGGCGATGCCCTAGCTGCACTGCCATTGCGGCGTTGTGGCCGTCGATGTCCGCCACCGCACCGCCGCGTCGCGATCCCGAGCGCACAACATGATCCGGGCATGCATCGTGGCCACACCCCAGCTCCGGGCAGGCGTCTTCAAAGGTTCGTCGTCCTCGGCGAACGACCACGACAACGCGCCGTGGAAGATGTCGCCTGCCGTCATGCCCAGCTCACGGAACTGCGCGCGATCATCGACAAGCTCGCGAAATAGCATTCCCGGTCGTCAATCCGGCGATTTCACAGTCCTGGCTTCTGTCTCGGCGTGAGGATTACCGGGTGGCGATACCGTGCCGCACGTGCGGCGCCGAACCGCGCGACGGTGCCCGATTCTGTGATGCGTGCGGTTCGCCTGTCGCAACGGCCGAGAGTCATGCCGAGTACAAGCAAGTCACCGTGTTGTTCGCCGATGTGGTGCATTCCATGGACATCGCCGCGGCCCTCGGTGCCGAACGACTACGCGAGATCATGACCGCACTCTTCAATCACTCGTCAACGGTCGTCCAGCGCTATGGCGGTACTGTGGACAAGTTCACCGGTGACGGGATCATGGCGGTCTTCGGCGCGCCGATCGCGCTCGAGGACCACGCCGTTCGCGCGTGCCGAGCGG
>DASQCE010000195.1:0-11843 GCA_035634855.1 Mycobacterium sp. | reverse complement strand
AGTTCGGTGCCGTCGGCGACGGTGACCTGGCCGGCGTGGATGGACCGGCCGATCCCGACCCCGCCGCCGTGGTGAATCGACACCCAGGATGCGCCCGACGCCGTGTTGACCAACGCGTTGAGCAACGGCCAGTCGGCGATGGCGTCCGAGCCGTCGAGCATCGCCTCGGTCTCGCGGTACGGCGAGGCCACCGACCCGGAATCGAGGTGGTCACGGCCGATCACGATGGGGGCCGACAACTCACCGGATGCCACCATCTCGTTGAACTTCAGCCCGGCCAGATGCCGCTCGCCGTAACCGAGCCAGCAGATGCGTGCGGGCAATCCCTCGAACGCCACCTTCTCGCCGGCCATGGTGATCCACCGCGTGAGGTGCTTGTTGTCCGGAAACAGCTCGAGGATGGCGCGGTCGGTGGCGGCGATGTCCTTCGGATCACCCGACAGCGCAACCCACCGGAAAGGCCCGAGGCCCTCTTCGAACTGCGGCCGGATGTAGGCGGGGACGAAGCCGGGGAAGTCGAAAGCCCGGTCATATCCAGCCTTTCGGGCCTCGTCGCGGATGGAGTTGCCGTAGTCGAACACCTCGGCGCCGCGATCCATGAAGCCGACCATCGCGGCTACGTGCTTGGCCATCGACTCCTGGGCCTGCTCGGTGAAGTAGATCGGATCTTTCTCGGCCATCTTCTTCATGTCGTCGAAATCGATGCCGACCGGAAGATAAGCCAGCGGATCGTGCGCCGAGGTCTGGTCGGTGACGATGTCGATCGGGGCATTGCGGCGCAACAGCTCGGGCAGCACCTCCGCGGCGTTGCCGAGCAGCCCGATCGACAGCGGCCGCTTGGCGTCGCGGGCCTCAATGGCCAGCCGCAGCGCGTCGTCGATGTCGGCGGCCTTGGTGTCGAGGTAGCGATGCTCGATGCGGCGGTCGATGCGGGTGACGTCGCAGTCCACGCAGATCGCCACGCCCTCGTTCATCGTCACGGCCAGCGGCTGCGCACCACCCATGCCGCCCAAACCCGCGGTGAGGGTGATCGTGCCGGCCAGCGTGTCGCCACTGTGCGCATGGCGGCCAGAGGCCGCGAGCTTCTTCGCAACCGCGCCGAAGGTCTCGTAGGTGCCCTGCAGGATGCCCTGGGTGCCGATGTAGATCCACGAGCCCGCCGTCATCTGTCCGTACATCATCAGGCCCTCGGCCTCGAGCTTGCGGAAGTGCTCCCAATTCGCCCAATCACCAACGAGATTCGAGTTCGCGATCAGCACGCGCGGCGCCCACTCGTGGGTGCGGAACACGCCGACCGGTTTGCCGGACTGCACCAGCATGGTCTCGTCGGCCTCCAGCCCGCGCAGCGTCCGCACGATCGCGTCGAACGCCTCCCAGCTGCGGGCGGCGCGGCCGGTGCCGCCGTAAACCACCAGATCCTCGGGATGCTCGGCTACCTCGGGGTCGAGGTTGTTCATCAGCATCCGCAGCGCGGCCTCCTGCTGCCAACCCTTACAGGACAGGTCGGTGCCGCGGGGGGCTCGGACGAGGCGTGGCGTGGAGATCGCGGAAGACACTGAACTCACTGTGCTCTCTTTTCCCTGGTCAAACTCGGTGTTGATTCCAGGACACCGCACCGGCGCCCATTGCGATAGAGAGAATTCGGGGATATTGTCTCGTATCCGAGACGGGGGGAGGTGTTGCCGTGTCCAGCACGTCGCCGGCAGTCGGGCGGGCCCTCGATGTGCTACTGCACCTCGCCTCCAGGCCGGGCCCGGTGCAGGGCTCGGCGTTGATCCGAGAGATCGGAATGCCGCGATCGTCGGCGTACCACCTGCTCGACGTGCTGATCGAGCGTGGCTTCGTCGTCCATCTACCCGACCAGCGCGCGTATGCACTCGGGTTCTCGGCATTCGAGGTCGGCTCGGCGTATCTGCGCCACCAGCCGCTTGAGCACATCGCCCGGCCAATCCTCAAGCGGTTGGTCGCGGCCGTCGGCGAGACAGCCCACCTCGGAATCCTTTACGGCGCCGAGAGTGTCTACTTGATCAAGGAGCAACCGCAGTCGGCCGGTGTCCCCGTCACCCTGGTCACCGATGTGGGCGTGCGGTTGCCCGCGCATCTGACGGCGAACGGCCGATCGATCCTCGCGCACCTGTCCGCGGCTCAGATCAGGGCGCTGTTCCCGTCGTCGGCCGCGTTCATCCACCGCACCGAGCGCGGGCCCAATTCGCTTGCGGAGCTACGGCGAATCCTGCAGACGGAACGCGCGCAGGGGTGGGCGGAGGAGGCGGGCATGATCACCGAGGGTCTGCAGTCGGTGGCGGCGTGCGCCTTCGACCATGCGGGGCGTCCGGTCGCCGCGTTCAGCGTGACCCGCCGCGAGGACCGGCCCAACACCGCATTGCCCAAGTTGGTCGACGCTGTTCGCGGGGCGGCGCGCCAGTTGACTCAGGCGTTGTCCGGACGCGCCCCGGACGGCTGGTTTGTTCCTCGCGAGCAGTCGTAAGGTCCCCGACACGCCGCGAAAATGGGGACCTTCGTGTCTGTTCGCCGGAATCATATTCATGTACCGTTTGGTACATGATTACTGATTGCGGCGTCGACATCGAGGCGCCGGCCGCGGTTGTCTGGGACGTGTTCAGCGACGTCGAGCGCTGGCCCGAATGGACCGCTTCCGTTAGCCGGCTCGTCGCGCTCGATGGGCCGGGCCTCGCGGTCGGCAAGCGGTTCGAGATCAAGCAGCCGCGGATGCCGAAGCTGGTGTGGGAGGTCACCGAGGTGACCCCTGGTTCATCGTGGACCTGGGTGCAACGCTCGCCCGGCGGTTTGACCGTGGCCCGCCACGAAGTCATCCCACAATCAGACCGGCGCGCACGGGTTCGGCAGCAGCTCGACCAGCGCGGCCCGGTTGGCGCCATAGTGGGTTTGCTGATGCGTGGAATGACAAGGCGCTACCTCGAATTGGAGGCGGAGGGTCTCAGGGCCCGAAGTGAGCAGCGGCGCGTCGATGGCCCGAGCGCCTGATCTAGCGCGGCGCCGCGAGCTACTCGACGCGGTGGTGAAAGAAGTCGCGGCGCGTGGCATCGGTGACCGATCGCTTCGCGACGTCGCCGCGGCGGCCGGCACCAGCCACCGCATGCTGCTGCACCACTTCGGCTCGCGGAACGAACTACTGCTGGCGATCGTCGATGAGGTCGAGCGCCGTCAGCGAGCCCTGGTGCCCGAGTTGCCGACCAAGCCCGCCGCTGCAATCGCAGCCATGTGGGCCAACCTTCGCCAGCCGGAGCTGCGGCCATTCGAGCGGCTCTTCTTCGAGTGCTACGCCCGCGCGGTCCAGGGTGAACAGCCGTTCGCAAGCATGCTCCCAGGAGCCGTAGAGGCATGGCTCGCTGACGCGGGCACCACCGACCCGTCGCTGGTGCGACTCGGACTGGCCGTAATGCGCGGCCTACTGCTTGATCTGGTCGCTACCGAGGACAGTGCTGGTGTCGATGCGGCGGCCCAGGCCTTCGCCGACTTGGTTCGGCGGGCAGGCGCCTAGCCGCCCGAACTGGACTTGGACGCAGCCGCCGCAGCGGCGGCGGCCCTGCCTTCTGGGCTGGCGGCCGAATTGCCGGGTGTGGTGGCCGTCGCGATCCCCGCTTCACAGTTCAGCGATACCAACATCTCGTTGGTCGCGGACCCACCGCTGTTTTCTGGCGGCTGCACCGTGCGCTTCTGCGCCCGGGTCACCACGCAGTCAGGCCACGCCTTCTGGTCGCCGACGACCGTCTCCACCACAGGCTTCAAACCGGCGCTACTCAGCGCGCCCTGAGCGTCTGAGTATTTCTGCCCCGTCACGTCGGTGGCCGCCGCGGCTACACCGGTTCCCGAGATGGCAAGTGCCGCAAGGGCTGCTGCGACAGCGCTTCCACCCAGGACGGGTCGAATGCCGTTCATCAGGCGCCGGCCTTGATGGGTGGCACCGCCACGGTGGTCGGCTCCACCGACGCAGGTGTCGTAAACGTAGCTGTCGCACCCATGGTCATGGCCGAAGTGGACGGCTGGATATAGACCGTGTTCGTCGGGGCATCACCGGATCCGGCCAGCGTGTTTGCATGTCCTGAGCCACCGTCATCGAGAACCACCGTCAAGACACCGGCTCCGACTACCGCTGCTGCGGCGCACGCCGCTCCCACCAACTTCACGCCGCGACGACTGGTCGCCGTTCGATTCGTGTTCATAGCGGGATCGTTGCGCGCTCACCGTAGGGATTCCTGCAACGCCTCTGTGAGCTCGCTGATTTAAGTACCGGTCACAACCTCGTTCCTTGGGACTTGCTTGGGATTAGCCAACAGTCAGCTCCGGGTAGGCCTGGTCACTCGCGGGGTCAGTCTTCATCAGCGCGTCCGCGCACGTCGCGGATATGCCGATCGAAGGAGTACACATGAAGCTGAAGCGAACCGCGGCCAAAACAACTTTCGTCGGTGCAATGAGCATCGCCGCGGCCGTTTCGACGCAGGGATGGCACAGGCTGATCCACGGTGCCCGAGTCCGCCACCGTGGCCGATTCCGGCACCTGACAACGGGCCAGGGGGCCAACGTCGCGCCGCCGGGCAACCCGGCACTCGATTACCGCCTCCGGGTCACGGCGGTCCGATGCCGCTGGATGCGTCCGCACCCACGTGGGCTCAGCCGGCACCGCCGCGCCTTTCTGGGCGCCGTCGCTGCCGGTCGTCTGGAATACGGAGCTCAACGCTTGGGGCGTAAGTGGAACGGCGGTTTCCAGACGCTGTAACCATCTCAACGGAGCGGTCGCCTTGCCTTCGCGGGGCGACCGTTCTGCGTTCAGTCCCCGTTCAACCGCGCCCGCACCGATGCCGCGCTGTCGCTCGCCAGTACCGCTTTGACGATCGGTTGCGCGTCAACGGTGTTAACCGCTCGAACGGCTTCCTTGACGGTGGGAATTGCCGGCGGTGTGACGGACAGCGCGTCCACGCCCATCCCGAGCAGCAGTGACACGGCCCGCTCGTCGGCAGCGAACTCGCCGCACACCGATACCGATGCCTGGCCGGCGGCGCCCCGGCACGTCGCCTGAATCAGTTGCAGGAGACCGGGATCGAACGTATCGCCAATCGACGCGACCGCATCGTTGTTGCGGTCGGCGGCCAGTGCGTACTGCGTGAGATCGTTGGTACCGATGGATAGGAAGTCGGTGTGGCGGGCGAATACAGCGGCCTTGAGCGCGGCCACCGGCACCTCGACCATCATGCCCACCTGCAGTTCGGCCGGACGACGCTGACCGGCCCGGCTGATCGCCGTCTCCAAAAGCTGACGCGCCGCGAATAATTCGTCGAGGGTGGTGATCATCGGGAACATCACGCTGACCGGAGTCTGCTGCGCCAGCCGCACCATCGCCAACAGCTGATCTGCCAACAGTTCTGGATGCGCCAACGACAGCCTGATGCCACGGATGCCGAGGAAGGGATTCATCTCGGCCGGCGTCGGTAGGAACTCCAATGGCTTGTCGCCGCCAACATCAAGGGTACGCAACGTGATTCGCCGTCCCTCGAGCGATTCGGCGATCTTGCGGTAGACCGCGAGCTGTTCCTCGACATCCGGTGCGTCCTGGCGGCCGAGGAAAAGGAACTCGGTGCGCACCAGGCCCGCGAAGTCCGCGCCGTGGGCTGCCGCCGCCCGTGCGTCATCCACCGACCCGACGTTTGCGCCCACTGCAACCGTGACACCGTCGCGGGTGACCGCGGGCTCGGTGGTGCGGGCCTGCGCCTGGCGCTGACGCTGTGCGAGCGTCGCGACCCGGGCCGCAAACTCCGCGCGGACATTGTCGGGCGGGTCGACGACGAACTCGCCGCTGCCGCCGTCCACCGCAACGATCGTGCCGTCAGGAATGGATAGAACGGTGGGACCGGCGCCGACGACCACCGGAATCCTCTTCGCGCGCAACAGGATCACATTGTGCGCGTGTGGACTACCGAACGCCAGCAGTACCGCCGCCACGTGGGACTGGTCCAACTCGGCGGCTTCGGCCGGCGTGAGGTCGGCGGCCACGAGCACGCCGGTGGGCCCGGGGGAACTCTCGCTCGTGCCGAGCGCTGCCCGCAACACTTGATCGCCCACCGCGCGGACGTCGTCGGCACGGGCCTGCAGGTACGGATCGGGCACGGCCGCGAACTCGGCGGCTAGCCGGTGCACGGCGGCCGACCAGGCGGACACCGCCGTCTGGCCCTTGTCGATGCGGCTCCGCGCGTCGTCGAGCAGCGCGGCGTCGTCGAGCAGCAGTTGGTGGGCGTCGAAGATCGACGCCTCGGCCTCGCCCACCTCGCGGGCGGTGCGGGTCCGCAGCTGGCTGATGGTGCGCCGCACCGACGCTATGGCCTTGCCGAGCCGGCGCCACTCGACCGCCGGCTCGTCGGCGGGAGCTTCGGGGATGGTGGTGGCGCCCATCCGGATCGAACGGGCCGGCCCGATTCCAAGCCCAGGGCCTGCGCCGATCGGCGCCTGCCGCACCGTCGGCTCAGGCGTGGCAGCCGCCTCGACCGCTGACTCGTCGAAGTTGCGCGCCGCCAGCGACAGAATGTGATCCAGCGTCTCGGCCGCCTGGCTTCCCGAAACTCGCACCTCGACCTCGTCACCGGAACGCACACCCAGCGTGGCGATCTTCGAAAGGCTGCCCGCGTCAACCCATTCGGATTCGGTGTGGCGGTTGCGGATCCGCGCATGGGCGTCGCGACGGCGCACCTCCTGCACCAAACGTGCGGCCGGTCGGGCGTGCAGTCCGTGCCGGTTGGCGACGACGAAGTTGCCCGTCAGCTCGTCGCGATCGCCGGGCACGTCGGCTTCGGCCGCGACCGGCGCCGACCCGAGGTGGCCGATCTTGCCGGCCAGCGCCCCGCCCGCCTCAGCGGCGACCTCATCGATGCAAGCGCCATTGGCCGCGGCCACCGCCGCGACCACCAGGCCTTCGACGAGCGGGGCCGGGCATAGCACCACGCGCTCTCGCACGCCGTCGTCGAGCAGTTCGAGCGCGAGTTCGGCGGACAGCACCGCACTGCCGAGGTCCATCAGCACCACGACGCCCGCGCCCTGATCTGCTGCGGTAATCGCGTCGACGATCTGTGCAGCATCGGTCCCGAATGTGGTGTCGTCCAGTCCTGCGGCGATCGCGATGCGGATCTGCTTGCCGTGCAGCATCTCCTGGGCCAACGCGACTGCTGCGCGCGCAAGTGCCCGGCTGTGCGAGACGACGACGAGCCCGACTGTCACCGCGTCACCCACCTGTGGCGAACGCCGACGCGGCGGCCGCGATCAGCATCGCCGACGACGTCGCGCCCGGGTCAACATGGCCGACGCTGCGCTGCCCTAGATAGCTGGCCCTACCCTTACGCGCGACCATCGATTCGGTTGCATCCCGGCCCTTCTCGGCCGCGACGGTGGCGTCTGCCAGTGCCGCAGCGAGACCGGAGCCGGATGCCAGCGCCGCGTCGAGCGCGTCCAACGCCGGTGACAGCGCATCGAACATCGTCTTGTCGCCCGCCTCTGCACGGCCGCGCTGCACCACACCCTCGACACCGGCGCGCAAGGCCTTGGCGAACCCCGCCGCGTCCACGCCGTCACCCGCGCCAAGTGCCGCGGCCATCCGGAGAAAGAACGTACCGTACAGCGGGCCGCTGGCCCCGCCGACCGACTTCACCAGCGTCATCCCGACCTGTTTGCACAGCGCGGACATGTCGGAGGGTGTGGCCCCTGCTTCTCCCAAGTTCAGTGCTTCGATCACCGCCGTCATGCCGCGATCCATGTTGATCCCGTGGTCGGCATCACCGATCGCCGCGTCGAGATCGGTGAGGGATTGGGCGTTTTCACCGATCACGCGCGCGAACTCTCGCACCCAGCCGGTAAACAACGAGAGATCAACGTCAGCCATTCAGCATCCCCTCCGCAGCGCGGGCGTGTTCACCGGGTGGTCCCATAGCCGCAGCAACTCGTCGTCGGCGCGCAGCAGCGTGACCGAGCACCCGGCCATGTCCAGGCTGGTGATGTACGGGCCCACCAGGGAGCGGGCGATCCTCACGCCGGCCTTGTCGAGGATGGCCGCGAATTCCGAGTACATGAGGTACAGCTCGATCAGCGGTGTGGCGCCCATGCTGTTGACGAACAACACCACGCCGTCATCGCTGGAGAAGTCGAAGTCCGAGAGGACCGGGTCGAGCATGAGTTCAGCGACCGCCCGCGCTGGCTGCATGGCCATCCGCTGGCGACCTGGTTCACCGTGAATGCCAATGCCCACTTCGATTTCGGTGTCGGAGAGGTCAAATGTCGGATGACCGACCGCAGGCACCGTGCACGACGTCAGCGCGACACCCATGCTGCGCGAAGCCCTATTGACGCGCCGCGCGACATCCGCGACATCCGGCAGGCTGCGCCCCTGATCGGCTGCGGCGCCTGCGATCTTCTCCACCAACACCGTCGCGCCGACACCGCGCCGGCCGGCGGTGTAGGTGCTGTCCTGCACGGCGACGTCGTCGTCGACGACAACGGATTCGACAGTGATGCCTTCTGCATCCGCCAGTTCGGCGGCCATCTCGAAGTTCATCACGTCGCCGGTGTAATTCTTGACGATGTGCAGCACACCCGCGCCGCCGTCGACGTTCTTGGTGGCCTCCAGCATCTGATCCGGCACCGGGGAAGTGAAAACCTCACCCGCGCAAGCCGCGTCGAGCATGCCTCGCCCGACGAAGCCGCCGTGCAATGGTTCGTGCCCTGAGCCGCCGCCGGAGATCAGCCCCACCTTGCCGGGTATCGGCGCGTCGCCGCGGTAGACGATCCGGTTGGTCTGGTCGATGCGCAGCTCGGGGTGCGCGACGGCCATTCCGCGCAGCGCCTCGGTGATGACATCGGCTGGGTCGTTGATCAGCTTCTTCATGTGCGGGCTCCTCAGGCGGCGGTGGTGGTTTCGGCGGGAACGGCAACGGGGGCAGGCTTCTCGTCGGTACGGGTCTTGGAGATCGCGACATAGGCGAACGCGGCGAGGACGCCGGCCAGGCATTCGGCCGCGAGATACACCGGCAACTGACTCCACGAGACCGTGCCACCTGCGATCTGCTGAACGAGCATCGGGCCGAAGGTGCGGGCCGGATTGATCGACGCGCCCGTGGTCGGTGCCACCGGGATGATCGCCGCGAACACCACCAAACCGATGGCGACACCGGCGAATCCCGCCGAGGCCTTACGGTGTATCACGCCGAAAACGGTGAACACGAGAATGAACGTACCCACGAACTCGGCGAAAAAAGCCTGTGCCACACTGACATCGCCCGAATATGTTGCGACGCCGAGGCCGGCGTCACGGGCGGCCGTCCCCAGCACGCCGATGATGGCGGCGGCTCCGACGATCGCCCCGACCACCTGCGCGGCGATGTAGGCCGGCACGCGCGACCACGGGAAATTGCCAGTGGCCGCGAGTCCGAGGGTGACCGCAGGGTTGATGTGGTTGCCGGAGATGTGTCCCAGCGCGTAGATCGTCGCCACCACGACGGTGGCGAACGCGAACGAGATCATGCCAAGGTCGGCCATCGTGAACGGCGCGTCCCCGTTGACGATGATCGTTGCGGGCACCGATCCCACGCCGACGAAGACTAAGAAGGCGGTGCCGAACGCTTCGGCCGCGAGTTTCTGGGTGATCGAAGGTTCGTCCATGAACGTCTCCTGAGACTGGGTCGAAGCCGGCTGCCGTCTGGTGGTCGACTATCTCGGATATCATTCGATAATGTCGAATGTGATCTGGACCATACGCTTATGCTTCGGTGAGCACAAGCGCCGACTTCGGCGGAAGGTGGACGGATGATCCAGGCCGTGGATCGCGCCCTGCGCATCCTCACGGTGCTGCAGGGCGGCCGGCGCATGAGTCTGGGCGAGATCGCGACGGCCATCGACCTGGCCCCTTCCACCGTCCACGGTCTGGTTCGCACGCTGCTTGCGCATGGCATGGTCCAGCAGGAGATCGACTCCGGCCGTTACCGGCTCGGACCGGCGACACTGCGGCTCGGCAACGTCTACCTCGACACGCTCGAACTGCGCTCGCGCGTGGCGATCTGGGCCGAGGGCCTGGCTCGACGGACCGGCTGCGCGGTGCGCACCGCCGTGCTGCTCTTCGACGAGGTCGTGGTGGTCGCGCACGAGCCCCGTCCCGACGGCACGCGTCAGATGCCAGAGGTCGGAATCGTGATCCCGGCGCATGCCAGTGCTCTGGGCAAGGCCCTGCTGGCCTTTCAATCCGACTACAAGGCCGAGGACCTGCGCAGCATGACCGGTGACACCATTATCGACCCAGCCGTACTGGCCGACCAACTGGAGCAGATCCGCTCGTCCGGAATCGCGACTGAGGTGGAGGAAGCCGTGCTGGGCGAATGTGCCGCAGCCGCAGCAGTTTTCGATTCGTCGGGCGAGGCCACCGGAGCGATCGGCCTTGTGGTATCTGCGGCACGCTGGCCGCTGCCAGCCGAGGACATTGACGCACTGCGTGACACCGCCCGCACAGTGTCACGCGAACTCGGATCACCGGTGTGGCCACCACGCCGGGACTGATAATCGAAAGGGATAGCGTTATGAGCGTGTTGTTTGTCACTGGCGCCTCCCGCGGCTTCGGCGCGGAGATCGTCGAGAAAGCGCTTGCCGCAGGGCATTCAGTCGTCGCGACCGCCCGCGATCCGCGGGCCATCGCGGCGCGGTTCCCCGACGCCGGTGAACATCTCCTACCGGTGGCGCTCGACGTACTGGACGAGGCGCAGGCCGCCGCGGCGGTTGAAGCGGCCGTCCAGCGGTTCGGCCGCATCGATGTGGTGGTCAACAATGCGGGTCGCGGCCTCTTGTCGGCGGTGGAGGAAGCCAGCGACGCAGCGGCCCGGGCCGTCTTCGACACCAACGTCTTCGGAATCCTCAATGTGCTGCGCGCGGTCCTTCCGACGCTGCGGGCGCAGCGGTCGGGGCGCATCATCAACCTGTCCTCGATTGGCGGGTTCATCGGCTCGGCAGGGTGGGGCATCTATTGCGCGACCAAGTTCGCCGTCGAGGGTTTTTCGGAAGCCCTTGCGCGCGAGGTCGGCCCACTCGGCATCGACGTCGTCATCGTGGAGCCCGGCTACTTCCGCACCGATTTCCTCGACGCCTCCAGCCTGAGCACCCAGGGCACTGTCATCGACGACTACGCCGAGACCGCGGGCGCCACCAGGCAACACGCCACCGACGTCAACCACGCCCAGCCAGGCGACCCGGTCAAGGCCGCGGCGGCGATCGTCGAAATAGCGTCGGCCGAGCGGCCGCCGCTGCGCATCCAACTGGGCCGCGATTCCTTCACCGCGGTTGCCGACAAACTTCAGTTCGTCGCCGAGGAGCAACAGGCCTGGCGCGACCTGTCGGTCTCAACCGATCACGACGACGTGGCGGCGAGGTAGAACCCCGGCGCGAACGTTCCTTACCGCTCGAAATTCCGGTGAATTTTCGAGCGGTAAGGAACGTTCGACGTCCTAGGCGGCCTTGGTGATCGCCAACACCTCGGCGTTCGGCAGCGAGGCCAGAACGTCCGTGGCGGCCAGAATTTTCGAACCGCGAATGCCGCTTCCGATGATCACGCGCTCCCGACCAATAACGTTCGTGTCGATTAGTATTGCCCAGTCTTCGGGCAGGCCGACTGGCGTGATCCCGCCGTGTTCCATACCCGTGAGGGAGACCGCGCTGTCCATCGGGGCGAATGAAATCTTGCGGGCGCCAAGGTGTTTGCGGACGATGCCGTTGACATCGGCGCGCGTGGTGGCGAGCACGATGCAGGCCGCGAACCATGCCCGGTCGGCGCGGCGCGCCTCAACGAC
>DASQCE010000194.1:0-7543 GCA_035634855.1 Mycobacterium sp. | reverse complement strand
CCCGCTGATGACTGACGTCGTCATCGTGTGAAGGTTCCTTTGCCGAAAGTGTCGTAGTACTCCAGAGTCAGCTTGTTGCCGTCGAACGTGGCCTTGGAAATCGTTCCCGGCGGCGAGTTTTCCGAAACCCACGAGTACGTGAAGATATTGCCGTCCCAATGGTCTAGGGGCACATCCAGTTTCGCGCCGAGGGCGAGGTGCAGCTTGCCGTCTTTCTCGGTGACCCGCGCGGGACCCCAGTAGTCGTTGTTGTAGGTGCCGACGTAGGAGGCCGGCGGCGCGGCGGGCGCGGGGTTGGCAGGCGGCTTCTGCCCGACCAGCGAGCCCGTCGGCTGCTCCATCTGTTTGAAGATGTCACCATAGAGTTTGTACCAGTCCTCGCGCACCTCGCCGAACTGAACGAGGTCGGCGAACTCGGCAGTCAGCGATTCGGGCACACCGGATGGCGTGGCATTGGTGAGCGCGACGATCGCCACGTCGGCGGACGGCAGGATGACGAAGTTCGTGCCGGAGCCGAGCTCGAACGCCCCGGAATGGCTGAGCTCCATCCGCGCCGCCGATGTCGGTGCCACGTTGAAGCCGTAGCCGTAGAAACCCGACCGCATCGCGGGCTCTGTCGCGCGGCTCGACACGATCTGAGGCGTCACCGCTGGCAGCAGTGCCTTCGGGTCGACAATCTGCTTGCCCTCATGGCTGCCGTTGGCCAGCATCATCGTCAACCACCGGGTCATGTCGTTCACCGAGGAGCTCGCCCCGCCCGCGGGGGCTTCGGGGTCGGGGTCGCGGACGTAGAGCGGTTGGTAGCGACCGTCGACGTGGATATGGCCGACCGCGCGGTCGGGCCTGGCCTGGTAGTCGGCGAACCGAAAGCTCGTCGATGCCATGCCGAGCGGATCGAACAGCGCCTCGACGGCGAGGTCCTCCCAGGACTTGCCGGCACTCGCCGCGACCGCCTCGGCACCCGCGGTCAGCCCAAAGTTGGTGTAGGCATAGGAGATTCGGAACGGGTCTAGCGGCAGCTGTCGGAGCCGGTCGAGCACAAACCGCCGGTCGTAACCGAGGTCCTCGAGCATGTCGCCCGCGTAGTCGGGCAGCCCCGAGCGGTGCGAGAACAAGTCCCCCACACTGACCATCCGCGTGACAGTCGGATCCGACAGAGCGAACCACGGCAGCTTGGACACGACCGGTGTATCCCAGCCGATCTCGTTCTCCCCCACTTGGTGGGCGACGACGGTTGCGCTCAGCGGCTTGGAAAGCGACGCCAATTGAAACACGGTGTCCGGGTCGATCTTGTCACCACTGCGAACGTCCTTGACCCCGAAGCCCTTGGCGTACACCGTCTTCCCGCCATGCACCACCGCGACCGCCATACCGGGGATGCCGGACTTCTTCATCAAGTCGTCGACCATCCCGTCGAGCTTGGCCACTGCATTGTCGACAGCGTTGTCAGGCAGCGGCATCGCGGGTACCAACGGCGGCGGTACGTCGGACTGCGTCTGAGCCGTCGGCGGTGGCGCCGGTTCAGCCGGTTTGGCGTCGCAACCCGGGATCAGCGCCAGAAGCGCCACGGCAACGACGGCCCTGGCCAGTGGGTTCATGCGTGAACGTTAACCCGTCGAATGCACGGTTGTTGTACACAAAACGCGAGAAATGACGTCGGCAACCGTGCGCTCGGCGAGGGATTAGAGCTGCCACCAAGGGTCGAACGGCCGGGCCGTCTCGGAATCGACACGCTGTCCCGGCCTGGGCACCACCACGTGCACGCCCGCCGGGTCGGCGGCCCGCAGCAGCCGCTCGACCGGTTCCGCCCACGGATGCGGCGCCAGCCGGAACGTCGCCCAGTGGATCGGCACCAGCAGTCCCGAGTCGGCCTCAGCGACATCGAGGTGGGCGCGCACGGCGTCTTCCGGGTTCATGTGGATGTCCGGCCACGCCGGGTGATACGCGCCGATCGGTAGCAGGGTCAGGTCGAAAGGCCCGTGGTCCAACCCGATTTCAGCGAAGCTCTTGGTGTAGCCGGTGTCGCCGCCGAAGAACGCGCGATGCCGCGGCCCGGCGATCACCCACGAGGCCCACAGCGTCGTGTCGCGGGCGAACAACCGACCCGAGAAGTGTCTGGCGGGCGTGCACACCAGCGTCAACTCGCCGATCTTATGGCTTTCGTTCCAGTCGAGTTCGACGATGCGGCTCGCTTGAATGCCCCACTTGCGCAGGTGCGCGCCCACTCCGAGCGGCACGACGAACGGGGCCCGCTGGGTCCTGGCCAGGCCCAAAATCGTCTCGACGTCGAGGTGGTCGTAATGGTCATGGCTGATCACCACCGCGTCCACTGCAGCCAGCGCCTCAAGTGGCGCCGGTACCTCATGCATCCGCTCGGGACCCACCGTTTGGGACGGCGAACAGCGGCGACTCCAAATGGGATCGGCGAGCACGCGGTAGCCGTCGACCTCGATCAGCGCCGAGGCGTGGCCGAACCAGCACACGGAAAGACTGCTCGCGGCGGGGTCGGTGGACGCGGGCTTGACCACTGGGATCGGTCCGCCGGGCCGCGACGCGCCGCGCGAGCCGATCAAGTCCCAGATGATCTTCCGCTGCTCTTCGCGGTCGAGGCTGATACCGGATGCCGGGTCGACGTTGACGAACGAGCCGTCACGAAAATGTGGCGATCGACGCGCCACCGCCTCGATCTCGGCGGGCGAGGCCCCCAGCGCAGCCGGGGCGCCGTGCAGTGCACGCAACAGCCAGCTTCCGGCCAGCAGCGATGCCGTGCCGAACCCGAAACGCAGGGCCGCGCGCACCACCATCAGGCCCCCTGAAACTTCGGCGGCCGCTTCTCGATGCGGGCTACCTGCGCCTCGATGACGTCCTGACTGGACCACGCCCTGTCGAACAACTCTGTGTGCTCAGGCCACGGGTCCTCATAGGCACCATCGTCGTTGAGCACCCGCTTGGCGTGCTGCAAGGCGAGCGGGGCGAAGCCCGCGATCTCTGCAGCCCACGCCTGTGCCTCGGCCAGCGTTCCGATGCGGTTGGCCAATCCCGTCTGCAGTGCGACGTCGGCGGTGAGCCGTTCCGCGGCGATCAGCATGCCCCTCGCGCGGCCTGCGCCCACCAAAGATGCCAACCTCCGGATGCTCCAGTTGTCGAGCGCCAGGCCATATTTCGCGACGGGAAACTGGAAATACGCCTCGGGTGCGACGACGCGCAGATCGCAGATCATCGACAGAATGACGCCGGCGCCGATCGCGGGTCCGTTGATCGCGCCGATTACCGGGACAGGCGCTTTGTCGATGGCGATGTTCAAAGCCTTGGCCTTGTCGGGCAGCTCGTCGGCCACCCCAGCGGCATCGGACAAGTCGGCGCCCGAGCTGAACACGTGACCCTGGCCGGTCAGCACGATCGCGCGAATATCTTCGGCCGCGGCCTTCTCGACCGCTTCCCGCAGGCCGTCGACGAGCTCGCCGTTCAGCGCGTTACGGCGCTCGGCGCGCTGCATTTCCAGGGTCATCACGTGGCCGTCGCGGGTCACACCAATCATGTGCCCACCCTATTCAAGCGTGTCGAGCGACTCTTGCCGGGTGCTCGCCACTGCCCTTCTCGGGCGTCATCTGTTCACGCCGAGCGGCATGAACTTCCGTTCCCGCTTCTTCCGCAACGGTCTCTCCGGCACGCTCGTGCTGGTGAGAACTGTCGCGTCAGCGGGCATTGGTAACCCGGCCCGTTGCTTCCAGGTCCGGGGTGTCGATCTGAACTCCTTCGATTGCGGCCACTGGGCAAGATTGGCCGCCGCGTTACGGTCACGATCTGAGGAGTGACCGCAAGCGCATGTAAACACCCGGTCGCCAAGTGCGATGTCAGCTCTAACATCGCCGCAGACAGAACACCGTTTACTTGAGGGGAACCAGCGGTCTGCAATCGCGATCTGCCCTCCGCGCCAGTCGGCTTTGTAGCGTAGCTGGCGGGCTAGTTCGCCCCAGCTCGCGTCGCAGATCGAGCGCGCAAGACGGCGGTTCGCCATCATTCCCGCGATACCGAGGTCTTCGATAACGAGTTTGTCGTGAGTCTTGACCAACTCGTTGGACACCTGGTGGAGGA
This sequence comes from Mycobacterium sp., assembly GCA_035634855.1. Classification (GTDB taxonomy): domain Bacteria; phylum Actinomycetota; class Actinomycetes; order Mycobacteriales; family Mycobacteriaceae; genus Mycobacterium. The sequence continues at coordinate 3,448 of DASQCE010000194.1, read as the reverse complement.
GATGACGACGGATGTTCGCCACTCGATAGTGGTGGCGGGCTACACGGTTCGCCGCGTCACGGCGATTTCGTGATCCTTCCTTTTTTCGAAACAACGATCGCATTAATCGGCGTTCTCGCTGCGATCCGGAAAAAAGAGGTCTTGGCAGATTGGCGATGCGCAAAACTTCCGTTCCGTCGGCTCTAGCTGCCACGACTAGCGCCGTAAGACCACGGTGTACGCCAACCCACCCGCTCTCATCACCGCATTGTTGATCGGAATGACGGCACGCGTCGTGAAGGTCGGCGGCCTCGACATTGAGCGATAACCACCAGCGGCCAACCCGGTGGCTGATCGTTGCAAACAGAATTCGCGCGCGGCCGTTCCTCAACATGCGCCGCAGCCGCCTCGTGTCGTCGTGAACACGGACCGACCCGATGCCAGGGAGCGTTATAGACCGCGGACGATCGTCGTCACCAACACGGATCGCGGGACGGCGTCCCTTGATCTGCTTGTTGCGTAGTCGGAACGCCTGTCTGCAAGCGCCCTTCTTCTTGAAGCGCGGAAATCCGACCCGACGGCCCTTTCGTCGACCTTTGCGAGAATCTGACAGGCCACCAGGGCACGACCGCAATCGACTGCAGCTTCCTCGAACACCTGCTGGCAAACTTCCGTGCGCCAGGGGAGTCCAGTTGCCATGACGCAGGGCAGATCATGCTCGCCGACCACGAAAACCCGGCCAGCGTCGGGAGTTTTCTTCCACGAGTTGAACGCATTGATGAGATCGAATCCCGTCCACGGCACATCCACAGACGGATTCGTCAACCGTGCGCTCAAGGCATCCTTCACGATGCGCAGACACTGATTGAAGGCAAACCTCGCCGCGCCAGCATGACGGGTCAGCAGGTGCTGCTGCTCATCATTCGGATCGAGGCAGAATCGAAATGTGGTGTGCCTGGACATCTCAAGCAGGCTCGCACGACCCACCGACACGTTCCTGAGTACAGCGCATCGCGTATTGGCGGTGTCAGCACCGTAGAACCACCGAGCCGCTTCCGGGCGCTCAGGGTTCACATTCTTCGGCCTAGCGACTGAGGTCCAAGGCAGCCCAGACCCTTATAGCCTCATCCTGTGAGCCGGATCGGTGCCCTTGACCTGCGCGACGCCATGCTGGACGAGGGTTCTTTCCGCAGCTGGGACACCCCGCCGCACCGGGTCGACGCCAGCGAGGCGTACCGGCGCGAGCTGGCCGCCGCGTCTGCCGCGACCGGCTTGGAGGAATCGGTGGTGACCGGCGAGGGCACGGTCTTCGGCCGACGCGTCGCGCTGGTGGCGTGTGAGTTCGATTTCCTGGCCGGCTCGATCGGGGTCGCCGCCGCAGAGCGCATCACCAATGCCGTGGAGCGTGCGACAGCCGAGCGGCTGCCATTGCTGGCGTCGCCGAGTTCGGGCGGCACTCGCATGCAGGAGGGCACTGTCGCATTCCTGCAGATGGTCAAGATCGCGGCGGCCGTCGAACTGCACAAACGAGCGCACCTGCCCTATCTCGTGTATCTGCGCCACCCGACCACCGGCGGAGTGTTCGCGTCGTGGGGGTCGCTGGGTCACGTGACTGCGGCCGAACCGGGCGCGCTCGTCGGCTTCCTCGGCCCGCGGGTCTACGAGCATCTCTACGGTGAGCCGTTCCCGTCGGGCATCCAGACCGCGGAGAACCTGCACCGGCACGGTGTCATCGACGGCGTGGTCCCGCTCGAGGCCGTGCGTTCGACGCTGGACCGCACGCTCAAGGTGGTCGCTGATCCGCCCGAGGCCCCGCCAGCCGTTCCCGAGGCCGAGCCGTTCCCCGATGTGCCCGCGTGGGAGTCGGTCGAGGCGTCGCGTCGCCCGGACCGCCCCGGCGTCGAATATCTGTTGCGGCATGGCACTACTGAGCGGGTGCTGCTGTCGGGCACCGAGCGCGGCGAGGCGGCCACGATGATGCTGGCGCTGGCCCGGTTCGACGGGCAGCCCGCCGTCGTCCTCGGCCAGCAGCGCGTCGTCGGAGGGTTGGTGGGTCCGGCGGCGCTGCGGGAGGCCCGGCGCGGCATGGCGTTGGCGGCGGGTCTGCAGCTGCCGCTGGTGCTCGTGATCGACACCGCCGGGCCCGCGTTGTCGGCCGAGGCGGAGCAGGGTGGGCTGGCCGGTGAGATCGCCCGCTGCCTGGCCGAACTCGTCACGCTGGACACGCCGACGGTGTCGGTGCTACTCGGGCAGGGCAGCGGCGGCCCCGCGCTGGCAATGGTGCCTGCCGATCGGGTGTTGGCAGCGCTGCACGGCTGGCTGGCCCCGCTGCCGCCGGAGGGCGCCAGCGCGATTGTGTTCCGCGACGTCAACCACGCGCCGGAACTCGCTGCAGCGCAGGGCATTCGGTCCGCCGACCTGTTGCGCCACGGCATCGTCGACGCGATCGTGCCTGAACGCCCCGATGCCGCCGACGAGCCGATGGAGTTCACGCATCGGCTGTCGGCAACGATCGCCAACGCACTGCACGGCCTGCGCTCGATGCCCGATGACGAGCGGTTGGCGGCCCGGCTCGCGCGTTACCGGCGGATCGGGCTGTGAGCACGACGCTGCTGTTCGTGCACAGTCCGGTGGTGGGCCCGTCGACGTGGAAATACACCGCGGAGGTGTTGCAGGACAACGGTTTTGGTTGCGCTGTGCCAGACTTGACGGCTCTGGCGACGATGGACCCGCCGTACTACCCGAAATACGCTACAGCGGCGGCGGCGGCGGTCGACGGCACCTCGGGCCCGGTCGTCGTGGTCGGGCATAGCGCAGCGGGTGCGCTGCTGCCCGCGATCGCCGAGGCCGTCGGCGACCGCACGCACGGCGCCGTGTTCGTCGACGCCATGCTGCCGCAGCCCGGACGCAGCTGGTTCGACACGGCCCCACGCGGGCTGGAAGCGCAGCTGCGCGGCCTCGCCGATCGCGGCCTGCTGCCACCCTGGCACGAATGGTTCCCTCCGGGCTCACTCGAGGCATTGGTTCCCGACCAACTGCGGAGGCGACATCTCATCGCCGAGACACCGCGGCTGCCGGTGGCCTACTTCGACGAGCCGGCGCCGCCCCCACGATTCGCCAAAGCGGTGGCCTGTGCATTTGTGCGGCTCGGGCCGCCCTTCGATGTCGCTGCGAACAAGGCCGAACGACTCGGCTGGTGGGTGGCCCGTCGCGACTGGGACCACCTGCGGATGATCACCGCGCCCGAAGAGGTCGCCGACCTTATCTCCCAGGCCATTTCCGCGATCCGGTCCAGGTGATGGCATTCTGGCCTTGTGGCGCCTCTCTATGAGTTCGCGGGCCACTTCTGGTGGCTGATCTTCCCGTTCATGGGTGCGATCGGCGGTGCCGTCCGAGCGGTCGCCGTGGCCAATGAGCGACGGGCACAGCGCCGGCTCGAGCGGTACCGCATCAAACAGCAGACCAAAAT